>DASTVC010000672.1:0-5884 GCA_035759295.1 Longimicrobium sp.
TACAGGCGGTCGCGGGTCTTTTCGGGCTTCTCTACGGGCATGCTGAACCGGCGGATGTACGTTCGTGTCGATGCGGAGCGGCGCGCGCCAATCTACCGCGCGACGCCGCGCCCCGAAACGGCGGCAGCCCTCCGCGTGGAGATCGGGACGGAGCACCCTCTGGCCGCATTCCTCCATCCTTGCGTTTTCCGGGACGAAGATGATCATGGACGTGATCCCGAGCGTTCGCCACGCGCGCTCCTTCGCACGTCGGACGTCGCACGGACCGTTCGAACCCGCACACGCACCGCGCACCGGCTGATCATGCGCCCGGATGTCGAGAAAAGAGAGAGGAACCTGTTCAGTGTCGGCTGCGGGGTCCTGTTCGGACTGCCGTTTGCCCTCATGGGACTTTTCATTGCGGCCGCTTCCCTGAACCAGCTGGTGCACGGCGCGTGGAGTTACGCCCTGAAAGGCAGCCTCTTCGCGCTGCTGTTCTGCGGCGCCGGCTTCGGGCTGATCATCGTGTCCATCTGGGACCCGGTGAGGACGTTGGCTCCTGACCTGAAAGCGAGTGCGCCCGGAGAGCCGTGGCGCTGGCGCCCGGACTGGGCGGCCGGACGCATCGTTTCCACCGACCGGCGGGAGCTCCGCCGCGTGTGGCTGCTCGCGGTCGGTATGATCCTGCCCAGCAGCAGCCTCTACTTCGTGCTTCCGGGGGCGCTGCGGAGCGGAAACTGGAAAGCGCTGGTCGGCCTGGCCTTTCCGCTCGTCGCCATCTACCTGCTCATCCTGGCGGTGAAGGCTACGCTGCGCTGGCGGCGCTTCGGAGCATCCACGCTGGAGATGGCCCAGACCCCCGCGACCATCGGCGGCCGACTGGTCGGACGGATCACCAGCGAACGGCTGCCGGCCGGCGCGGCGTCCATCAAGCTCAGCCTTGTGTGCCTGCGCCATGAAAAGTATCGCCGTTCCTCCCCCGGATGGCCGATCTGGAAAGTGGAGAAGACGCTCACCGACTACCCCATCCACTTCAGCGGCGGAATCCCGGTCGAGTTCGACATTCCCGCCGATTGCGAGCCCGCCTCGGCCACCCGGTCTTCGCGGCCGTGCATCACGTGGATGCTGCAGGCCACGGCCGAAGTGCCGGGGGTGGACTACGCCCCCAAATTCGACGTGCCGGTCTTTCGCACCCCCGGCGCACCGGCGATCACATCCGCCGAAGCTGCGGGGCCCGGGAGGCGCTGAGCAAAGACGCGCAAGCATCGCCCGGCGCCCCAGAAGGACAGTTCAGCCGGATTCGGGTATTCGAGGATGGATGTTCTCCCGGAATCGGCGGACGGACCGGCGGCCAATCTGCTCATCACGCCGCCCGGGCCCGGACGCCAGGGCCTGGCTCCCCCCGGACGCATGCAGAGAGGACGCGGAAAAGGGCTGGCCCTTTCCGCGTCCTCTCCTCTTTCCTCCCCCGCCGCGGATCAGGGCCCGAAGATGGGCGCGCGATAGATGCGGATGCCGTTGCCATCCGCCACCGCCAGGCCGTCCGTTCCCCAGCGCACCATGCGGAAGGTGTAGGCAAGGCCCGCCCGCCGCACTCCCGGGCCCGGCGCGGACGGCGATCCTTGTACACTCCTTTTAAGACTTAAGGAGAATGAAATTTGCATCGACAGGCCTTTTGCCGGCGTAAGGAACCGGTGCTCACATCCCGCTTCGAAAAGGAGAACACCATGAAGAAGCTGCGCCTCCACATCGATGACCTGCGGGTGGACTCGTTCGAGACCGACGCAACACGCGGCGAACGGGGGACGGTGCATGCCCACGTCTCGTGCCGGTGCACCAATGCGCAGGGGGCCACCTGCGGCGGCGGCGCCAGCTGCAACGGCGGCCAGACCTGCGACACGGACTGCAGCGGCATCACCTACGTGGACTCGTGTCCCTGCAATCCGGGGGATTCGTACAACTGCGCCACCGCCGATGCTTCGTGCAACTCGCCATCGTGCGTGTACAGCTGCGCATGCTGACCGGGTAGAGCAGACCCGGTGCTGCTTCCGTCGACGCCGCCTCCGCCGCACCCCCGTGCCGGCGGAGGCGGCGGCCTCTTCCTCGAAACAATCGCCCGGGATGCTAAGCCTTTCGCACCCCGGCGCGGTGTGTCAGATTATCATCCTTTCCCTGAAGACGGCGCCGGCTCCTCATCCGCGAGGCGCGGCGCACCCCCAACGCAGAGCAGGACATGCAAACCACCCGCATCGCGCGCACTGGCGCGCTCCTTACGGCCTTCATGCTGGCCGGCGGGGGCGCGGCGCAGGCGCAGACCGGCTACCTGCGCCCGCCCGACCCCATTCCCGCCATCGTCACGGCCGAGCCCACGCCCACGGTGATGGTGGGGCGCGACCGGCAGACGCTGGCGCTGCTCACGCGCGAGGCGCTGCCTTCCATCGAGCAGATGGCGGAGCCGGAGCTGCGGCTGGCGGGGTTCCGCATCAGCCCGCGGACCAACGGCATCTCCAGCACCCGCGCCACCTACAGCAGCGGCCTGGCCTTCCAGGAGCTGGAGAGCGGCCGCACGCGCACGGTGCAGCTGCCGGCGGGGGCGCGGATCGCCAACGCGCAGTGGTCGCCGGACGGGCGGCGGCTGGCGTTCGTCAACGCGCTGCCGAACGGAATCGAGCTGTGGGTGGCCGAGGTGGCGACAGGGCAGGCGCGCCGCGTGATGGGCGCGGAGCTGAACGCCACCATCGGCAGCCCGTACCGCTGGCTGCCGGACAACTCCGGCTTCGTCGTGGCGCGGGTGGTTCCCGGGCGGGGCCCGGCGCCGCGGGTGTCGGAGGTGCCGACGGGGCCCATCATCCAGGAAAGCCTGGGCCGCACGGCCCCGGCGCGCACCTACCAGGACCTGCTGCAGAGCGCGTCGGACGAGGCGCTTTTCGAGCACTACTTCACCGCGCAGCTCTCGCGCGTGCCGCTGGCCGGCGGGCGCCCGACCGACCTGGGCACGCCGGGGATCTTCTTCGGCTTCGACCCCTCGCCGGACGGGCGGTTCCTGCTGGTGACGCGGGTAAAGCGGCCGTACAGCTACGTGGTCCCCGCGTACAACTTTCCGCAGGAGGTCGCCGTCGTCGACGCGCGGACCGGGGCCCGCGTAAAGCTCATCGCCGACGTGCCGCTGACGGACAACCTGCCGCCCTCGTTCGACGCCGTCCCCGAGGGCCCGCGCGACGTCCGGTGGCGCAGCGACGCGCCCGCCACGCTGGCGTGGGCCGAGGCGCAGGACGGCGGCGACCCGCGGCGCGAGGCGGCGGTGCGCGACCGCGTCTTTCTGCTGGACGCGCCCTTCACCGCGGCGCCGGTGAAGCTCATCGACCTGGAGCACCGGCTGAGCGACATCGCCTGGGGGCGCGACGACTTCGCGATCGTGAAGTCGGCGTGGTGGAACACGCGGTGGGAAAAGCGGTTCGCCGTAAATCCCTCGAACCCCTCCGCCGCGCCGCGGCTATTGGGCGAACGGAGCTACCAGGACCGCTACTCCGACCCGGGCAACCCGATCACGACCTCCACGGCGTCCGGATATCCGGTCATGATGTTCACGGGCGACGGGCGGGGGATCTTCCTTACGGCGCTGGGCGCGTCGGAGCGGGGCAACTACCCGTTCCTGGACGTGATGGACGTCACCACGGGGCAGAGCCGGCGTCTGTGGCGCACGGAGGACCCGTACTACGAGACGGTGCTCACGGTGCTGGACGCGGACGGCGGCCGCATCCTTACCCGCCGCGAGTCCATCACCGACGCGCCCAACGTGTACGTCCGCACGCTGGCGGGGAACCAGGCGCGCGCGGTGACCAGCTTTCCGGACCCCGCGCCGCAGCTGGCCGGCATCCAGCGGCAGCTGATCACCTACACCCGCGCGGACGGCGTGCGGCTGAGCGGCACACTCTATCTTCCGCCCGGCTACGACGCCCGGCGCGACGGCCCGCTGCCGCTGCTGATGTGGGCGTATCCCACCGAGTTCCGCGACGCGAGCGCGGCGGGGCAGATCACCGACTCGCCCAACCGCTTTTCGCGGCCGGGCGGCATCTCGCACCTGTTCCTGCTGCTGGCCGGCTACGCCATCCTGGACAACCCCACGATGCCGATCGTGGGCGAGGGCGAGGTGGAGCCCAACGACACCTACGTGGAGCAGCTGGTGGCCAGCGCGCAGGCGGCGGTGGACAAGGTGGTGGAGATGGGGGTGGCCAGCCGCGACCGCATCGCCATCGGCGGGCACAGCTACGGCGCGTTCATGACGGCCAACCTGCTGGCGCACAGCGACCTGTTCCGCGCCGGCATCGCGCGCAGCGGCGCGTACAACCGCACGCTTACGCCGTTCGGGTTCCAGGCGGAGCAGCGCACGTACTGGGAGGCCACGGACACGTACACGCGCATGAGCCCGTTCACCTACGCCAACCGGGTGAACGAGCCCATCCTGCTCATCCACGGCGCCAACGACGACAACAGCGGCACCTTTCCCATCCAGAGCGAGCGCTTTTACGCCGCGCTCAAGGGCCACGGCGCCACGGTTCGCTACGTGGTCCTGCCGCTGGAGCCGCACGGCTACCGCGCCCGCGAGAGCACGCTGCACACGCTGGCCGAGATGATCAACTGGCTGGACACCTACGTAAAGAACGCCCCACCGCGGTAAGAAGTGCGTGAGTGCGTGAGTGCGTTAGTGCGTTAGTGGCGCGTGCGCGTCACTCCCGGATCGATCAGAAAGACGACGGCCACGAGCGCATCTGCTCGTGGCCGTTGTTCTTTCCGTCGAATCTCACTTCCGCACTAACGCACTCACGCACTCACGCACTTTTTTCTTCAGCCGCCGCGAGAACGCGGGCGCTCCCAGTCGCGCAGGTGGCCGAGGAGGTAGTCGATGGAAAAGACGTGGCGCGAGTGGTCGTCGTCCGCGCGAAAGACCACGGCGGACCAGCCGCGCATGCCGGTGGGCGTGTAGCGCCGCCCGTGCATCCACAGCTTCTGGCCGCTGATGGCGCGGATGAGCACGCGCTCGTACCGCGACCGGCTCAGCTCGCTCTCGGGGAACAGGTTGTCCCAGGTGCACAGGCGGCCCACGTCCTCGTACTCCGGCGGCCGGTCGTCCAGGTCCAGCAGCGACGGCGCGCGCCCCCGCATCACCGAGCCGATGAGGCGAAAGGTCCACGGGTCGCTGATGCGGCGGATGGGGTGCCAGAAGTGCTTCACGATGAGCCCCGCCACGCTGCGCAGGCTCAGCTCCCGTCCGTCCGTCATCCGCCAGCTGGTCTCGTCCACGTCGGCCACGAACGGGCTGCGCGGATAGCAGACATCCTTGGCCAGCCACCCCTTGCGCGAGGTGTGCTTCATCGGCTGGTAGCCTTCGATGACCGGGATCCCCATCCGCTCCAGCATCTCCAGCTCGAACGACGGCCACGTCATCACCTCGCGCACGATGCCCACGATGAGCGTCGCCGTGGCGATCATCAGGCTGGCGCTGGGGGTGAAGTCGGCCGTGATCTCGATGCGGTCGCCCCGCGGGCGGACGCCGACGCCCGTGGACCGGCGGTTGGTCGCCAGCAGCATCACCGGCGCGGGGAGGATGTAGGACAGCAGCAGCGCCAGCTTCTTTACGGTACGGCTGCGCCCCTGCTCCTCCACCGGCAGCTCGAAGCTGACGTTGTAGTGCGTGCTGAAGCCGGTGAGGCGGATGTCGCGGCCCGTGCGCGCCTCCCAGTCGTCCAGCTGCTCGCGGATGTACAGGATGCTTTCCCACAGCGAGCGCCCGGTGCGCGCCGCCGCGCCCCGCTCGATCTCGATCACCGGCGTGGCCACCTCGATCACGCCGGTGTCGAAGTAAACGGCGCCGCCCGTAGGCAGATGGTAGCTGGTGCCCTGCCGG
>DASTVC010000673.1:0-15983 GCA_035759295.1 Longimicrobium sp.
ATGCCCAATCCGTTATCGTACCGCGGTCGCGCGCGTAGCGTGGGCGGGCGATCCGATCGCGAATCTGCACCGCGAATGGGTCGATCCCCAGACCACGACACAGGCCCGTTCCGATTCCCATCCGCACAGTTCTCTGATGCACGTTCTACTTCGCGCCGCCTCCGTCGCCGCGCTCCTGCTGGGCTGTGCCGCGCCGGGCGCGCGGGCGCAGCGGGCGGAGCACTTCACCCCTACGATCACGCTGTATCCGCGGGTGGATCCGATCGAGGACACGGACTACAGCCGCCTGGAGGTAGAGTCGGTAGAGGGAGGCGGATTCTCCTATCCCGCGCGCCTCACCATCCAGTGCTTCGGGATCTATCCGTCGGCCCTGGTGGGCTACGACGATCCGGTGGTGGGCGCCACGCACCTGGTGTGGCGCTTCGACAGCCGCGCGCCGGACACGCTGGCCCTGCCGCGCGAGCACACCATGCGCGTCTACGGCGCCCCTGGCTTGTGGATGGTGATGTATCGGCCGTTGGGCATCGTACAGCTGCCGGATTCGGTGCTGCGCGCCATGCTGCGCGACGCGGCACGCAGCACACGGCTGGTGGTGCGCCTGTCGGGGCCGGAGCTGCGCCAGGACTCCTACTTCTCCGTGGCGGGATTGGCGCGCGGCGCGGACCGGCTGTCGTGCCTGGGCCCCGCCGCGGCCGAGCGTCGGCGCGCGGAGCGAAGCCGTCCGCGCCCCCGCGTGCTGGGCGAGACGGTGTACTACGACGAGGAGCAGGTGGACGAGGAGGCGGTGCCGCTGGACTCGGCCGCCACGGAAGCCGCGCTGCGCGCCGCGCTGTCGCCCGCGGACCTGTCGAACGAGGTGTTGGGCGATGCCTACATCCAGGTGCTGGTGAACGCCGCCGGCCAGGTGGACTCCGCAGAGCACGTGAGCGCGCACCGGCAGGAGAAGATCGAGGCGTTCCTTCGCACGCTCCGCTTTCGCCCCGCGCGGGTGAACGGCGAGGCAGTCCCTGTGCGCGTGGCTGTCTATCTGTACCGCGAGGACCCTCGACGAAGCGGGCCCTGATCCGCCGTCGTTGTCGCGCCGCAGTCGCGCGCGTAGCTTGGGCGGGCGATCCGATCGCGAACCTGCACCGCGAGCGCCAGATGAAACGAATCCTTGCCGCAATGCTGCTTTCCCTTGCCGCGGCGCCGCCCGGCCGCGCGGCGGCCCAGGCACCCGCGCCCACCGTGCACCTGGACTACGAGCAGGAGACGCTCCCCAACGGGCTGCGCGTGATCTACCACGTGGACCGCTCCGCTCCGGTGGCGGCCACGGTGCTGTGGTACGACGTGGCCAGCAAGCACGAGGTGACGGGCAAGACCGGCTTCGCCCACCTGTTCGAGCACCTGATGCTCTTCACCGGCTCGCGCAACGCGGCCGAGGGGCGGCACTTTGCGCTGCTGGAGGCGGTGGGCGCGCGCACGGGCACCGACATCAACGGCACCACCAGCTGGGACCGCACCAACTTCTTTCAGCAGGTGCCGGCGCACGCGCTCGAGTTGGCGCTCTGGCTGGAAGCGGACCGCATGGCCACGCTGGACGAGGCGCTGAACGACACCAAGCTGGTCAACCAGCGCGAGGTGGTGAAGAACGAGCGCCGCCAGACCAACGACAACCAGCCGTACGGCCAGTGGGTGGAGCGGATGCTGGCCAACCTGTATCCCGATGAGCACCCCTATCACCACCCGGTCGTCGGCTACATGCAGGACCTGGAGAACGGGTCGCTGGAAGACGTGCGCAGCTTTTTCCGCACCTACTACGTGCCCAACAACGCCGTGCTGGCCATCGCGGGCGACATCGACATCCCGCGGACCAAGGAGATGGTTCGCCGCTACTTCGGCGGCATCGCGCGCGGGGCCGAGCCGCCGCCGGTGCGCAGCGTGCCCCTGCCGCCGCGGCTGGGCGAGTCGAAGCGCGAGGTGATCCAGGACCGCAACGCGCCGGCGCCCGCCGTGTACGTGGGCTTCCGCGTCCCCAGCGCGCGCGATCCGCGGGCGCCGGCGGTCACGCTCTTGGCCAGCCTGCTGGCGACCGGGCGCTCGTCGCCGCTGTACCAGTCGCTGGTGCGCGACCGGCAGGTGGCCACCAGCGTGTTCTCCTTCGCCTTCGGGCTGGTGCAGGACGCGGACATGCTGGTCGTCGGCGCGGTGGGCAAGCCGGGGGCGAACGCCGACTCGCTGGAGGCGGCGCTGCTGGCGGAGGTGGACGGCATCGCCGCCCGCATCGACGCAGACGGGCTGCAGCGCGCGCAGGCGGCGGAGGGATTCAACGTGGTGAACCAGCTGCAGACCATGGGCGGCTTTGGCGGGCGCGGCGACGTGCTGGCCGAAGGCGTGGTGCTGCACGGTGACGCGGGGTGGATCAACGGCTGGCTCCCCGCGCTCAACGCCGTGACGGTCAACGACCTGCAGACGCTGGCGCGCGAGCGGATGACGGCGGACAACCGCGCCGTGCTCGTCTTTGTCCCCGCGCCGCGCACGGAGGGTGCCCAATGAACCGGTCGATCAAGATGGCGCTGACGGCGGCCGCTGCCCTGGCCGCGTCCACGCCGCTGGACGCGCAGCCGGGCCCGCGCCCCGCGCCGCGGATCGTGGCGCAGCAGCCGGGGCTGGCGCCGGTAACGCCGTACACGCTGCCGCCGGTGGACGAGTTCCGCCTGGCCAACGGGCTGCGCGTGGTGCTGGTGCGGCAGACGGCGGTGCCGATGGTGACGGCGCGGCTCATCCTGAACGCCGGCGCGGAGCACGAGCCCGCCGCGCGCGCCGGCCTGGCCGTGCTCACCGCCAACCTGCTGCCGGAGGGGACGGCGACGATGTCCGGCCCCGAGCTGGCGGAGCGGATGGAGCGCCTGGGCGCGGAGTTCCAGACCGGCGCCGGGCAGAACCTGGCTTTCGTGGCCGTCACCGCGCTCAAGCCGGTCTTTGGCGAGGCGCTGTCGCTGGCGGCGGGGACGGTGTCGGCGCCCGCCTTTCCGGAGCGCGACTTCGAGCGGGTGCGGCAGCAGGGGATCACGGCGCACGTGCAGGCGCAGGCCACGGTAGAAGGGCTGGCGAACGAGGCCTTCTCCCGCGCCGTGTTCGTCCCCGAGGCGCCGTATTCGCGCCGCACCTCGGGGACTGCGGCTACGCTGGCCACCATCACCCGCGACGACGTGCTGGGGTGGCACCGGTCCATGTACGTCCCCGCGGGCGCCACGCTGCTTCTGGTGGGCGACCTGGCCGCGGACGAGGCGCGGCGGCTGGCGGAGCAGGCGTTCGGCGCCTGGCAGGGGGCGGCGCCGAGCCTGACGCGCCCGACCAACGCGGCGCGGCCCGTCCAGGCCACGCGGGTGATCCTGGTAGACCGGCCGGGCTCGGTGCAGTCCGCCATCCGCATCGGGCAGGCGTCCATCGGGCCGGAGGATCCGGACTACCTGCGGCTGGCGGCGCTCACGCAGGTGCTGGGCGGCGCCTTCAACGCGCGCGTCAACCAGAATCTGCGCGAGCGGCACGGCTGGACGTACGGCGCGTTTGCCAACTACAACGCGCTGCGGGGCGCGGGGACGCTGTTCATCAACTCCTCCGTGCGCACCAACGCCACCGACTCGGCGGTGGCGGAATCGGTGCGCGAGTTCCGCCGCATCGTGGACGAGGCGGTGCCGGCGGAGGAGCTGGCGGGCGCCACGGGGAACATGGCGGGGAGCTTTCCCGCCTCGGTGCAGACGGTGCAGGGGCTGGCGGGGCGGATGCAGAACCTGCTCGTCTGGGGGCTGCCGATGGATTTCTACGCCACCTACGGCCCGCGCCTGGCGGCCATGACACCCACGGACATCACCACCGTGGGTCGCCGCCTGACCCCCGCCGCGGTGACCGTCGTCGTCGCGGGCGACCTGGCCACCATCGAGGCCCCCATCCGCGCCCTGAACCTGGGCGAGGTAGAGGTCTGGTCCCCCGCCGGCGAGCGCATCCGCTGATCCGGCAGGTCGATGATGAAACCCGGCTCCCGATGCCATCGGGAGCCGGGGTTTCGTCACTCGATGGATCGCCCTATGTTTGAGGGCAAAGGAGGAGCGATGGATCGACTGAACGATTTTCTGGGCTCGGAGGCACGCGCGCGGCTGCTGGCGCACTTCGTCGTGCATCCGGACGGACGCGACCACGTGCGCGCGCTGGAGCGGCACACCGGGCTGGGCAAGCGCTCGCTGCAGGTGGAACTCGCGCGGCTGGAGGCGATGGGGCTGGTGCGCCGCGAGACCGACGGCCGGCGCGTCGTCTACCGGCGCGAGGACGGCAACCGGCAGTGGCGTGCCATCGAGTCGCTGGTGTCGGAGTACGCCCCCGGGCTGGTTCTTCGCGACGCACTGAACGAGGTGCCCGGCATCGATGCCGCGTTCATCTTCGGCTCGCAGGCGCGCGGCGATGCACGCCCGGACAGCGATATCGACCTGCTGATCCTGGGCGAGCGGATCGACGAAGCGCAGTTGGGGGCCGCCCTGCTGGAGACGGCCCTGGTGCTCGATCGGGCCGTAGACGTGAAGCGGTACGACGTGGAGCGCTTCATCCGCGACCGTATCCCCGGCGCGAGCTTTCTTTCCGTCGCCCTCGCGGGCCCGATCCACTTCCTGATCGGCTCGCCTGCCGTGCTTCCCCACGCCTTTTCCGCGGCCGGCTGATGACGGATCGCATCCAGAACCTGGTCGATGCCGGCCGCCTTTCTCGCGAGCCGGCCCCGGATGGCGAAATCGCCGGGCTGTGGGCCAACGCCGTGCAGGCGTTCCACGACGCTTCGGCCGGCAGCATCAGTGCCAACGGCCGCCTGGTGCGTGCGTACGACGCTGGCCGGATCGCCGCCGCCGCGATTGTGCGCTCTCGCGATCTGCGTGTGCGGGCCGCCAATCATCATGAGCTCACGCTGGCGGTCGCCGGACTGGTTTCCGGAGCTGATCTCGCCATAGCTTTCCACGAGATGGACGGGTGCGGCGGCTACGTACAGACCTGGAGTACGGCTGGCAGGCGGGCGCGTCCGATGCCGACGTGCGGCGCGCGCTCGATGTAGTGCGGCGGATTCTGCGGGATGGCGCTGTTGAGCTGGTCGCCAGCCGTTCCTCACTGAGCGCCCGACTTGCGGCGCCTTGATTTTCGTTCTGAGTCAGACGACGAAGCTGCCCGCCACGCATCTCGCGTGGCGGGCCGCTGTCCGTTGATCCGCGCTGTTCAGTCGCCGGCGGGGATGACGCCGCAGGCGATGCGGGCGCCGGAGTTGCCGGACGGGTCGGTGCGATAGTCGTCGGCGGTGGCGTGCACCATCAGCGAGGTGCCGCCGGACTTGCGCAGCGAGTTGGCGCCGCCGCCCTCCAGCGTGACGCCCGTCGCCACGGCGTTCAGCGAGCCGCGTCCGTTGGCGTCGACCGTGAGGTTGGGCAGGTCGCCGGCGTGCGGGCCGGCGGGGTTCTCCCGCCCGTGCTGGCGGCTGGTGGGGTTGAAGTGCCCGCCGGCGGTGGTGAAGTCGGGCGCGTCGCACTGGCCGGTCTGGTGGATGTGCACGCCGTGCACCCCCGCCGGAAGCCCGCTGGCGCTCAGCACCACCTGCACGCCCTCGGTGGCGGCCGTGAGCAGCGCCGTCCCCACGGTGCGCCCGGAGGCGTCACGCAGGGTGATCGTCTGCGTGTTCGCGATCGCGCCCGCCGCGGCGCACCCCGACAGCGCCAGCACGGCGGCGCCGGCAAGCAGCCCTCTCGTCCTCATCGTCTCTCCTCGGACCGTTCTCTTGAAGTCACCAGTCTGCCGCGCCCTGCGTGGACGCGTGCGCACCGGCTAAGCAAGAGTCGTGCGGAAACCAACGACAGAATGGCCTCACGCAGAGTTGGCGGAGTTAGCAGAGTGAATGATCTCGGCGTACGTACGGACGGTGCCGTTCCCTGGCCCATGAATGATGGGTTGCATGGAAGCCAGAACCTCGCGCCGGAGAAACTCTGCTAACTCTGATAACTCTGCGTGAGGCCAATGTTTGAAATGCCTGGATGCGCACGAAATCCGGAGGGCGGCGCATCATCTACTAAAGAAGTAGTTGACAGATGCGCGGCGGGCGATTACCATCTACTAAGACTCTAGTAGAAAGGAGGCGCGGGGTGGACATCAGCTTTACGGAACGCGAGCTGGACGTGATGGGGGTGCTGTGGGACCGCGGCGGCGGCACCGTGGCCGAGGTGCGCCAGCGGCTGGCCGACGACCTGGCCTACACCACCGTGCTCACCGTCCTGCGCACGCTGGAGGAGAAGGGGTACGTGGGCCACACGGAGGAGGGAAAGGCGTACCGCTATCACCCCCTCGTGGAGCGGCAGGCGGCGGGCACCAGCGTGCTCAAGCGCATGCTGCACAAGCTATTCAAGGATTCGCCCGAGCTGCTGCTTACGCACCTGGTCAGCGACCGCGGGCTTAGCGACGACGAGCTCCGGCGCATGCGGCGGCTGCTGGACGAGCGCATGGGAGAGGAGGAGTGATGATCGCGCAGTGGATGCTGTACTGCCTGGCCGTGGGCCTTCTGCTTTCGCTGGCGGCGCTGGCCACGGAGCGGGCGATGCGCGCCTTCGCCCTCCCCCAGCGCTGGGTGTGGGCCGCCGCGATGGTGCTGATGCTCGCCATTCCCGCCGCCGCGCGCTGGATTCCGCGCGCCGCGCCTCCGACTCCTACCGCGTCGGCAGCGGGTGGCGAAGGGACGCGGCTGCGGCTGGCGGACCTGCCCGCCGCGGCGGCGGAAGGCGCGACGCGGATCGACCTGATGGCGCTGGACCGGCCGCTCGTCATCGGATGGATGGGGCTGAGTGCGGCGGCAGTGGTCGCGCTGCTGGCCGCGTGGGCGGTGCTGGAGCGGCGGCGGCGGGGATGGCGCGCGGCGGAGGTGGACGGCGTCCCCGTCCTTCTCTCGCCCGCGACGGGGCCCGCGGTGATCGGGCTCTTCCGCAGCCGCATCGTGCTGCCGCGGTGGGTGGTGGCGGATGCGCCGGCCGAGGTGCGCGCGCTGCTGCTGGAGCACGAGCAGGAGCACCTGCGCGCCGGGGACCCGCGGCTGCTGGCGCTGGGGCTGGCGACGGTGGCGCTGATGCCGTGGAACCCCGCGGCGTGGTGGCAGCTGCGCCGGCTGCGGCTGGCGGTGGAAGTGGATTGTGATGCCCGTGTCCTGGCGCGCCGCGCCGACGTGCGGGCGTACGGCACCCTCCTGCTGGAGGTGGGTCGCCGCGGAACGGGCGGACGGCTGCTGGCCGCCGCCTTCAGTGAACCTGCTTCGTTTCTCGAAAGGAGAATCCGCATCATGACATCCCCAAGAGCACGCCGGCCCTGGCTGCGTGCAGCAGGCTTCGGCGCGGTGGCGCTGGCCATGGTGGTGGCCGCCTGCGAGGCGCCCGGCCCCGTGCAGCCCTCGCCCACCAGCACCAGCATGGAGGCCGTGCGCACGGAGACCGGCACCGAGACCGTCGCCATGCGCTCCAACGCCGGCATCTCGCGCGCGGACATCGAGCGGGCGGTGCGCGCGCACTACCCCGAGGTCTTCAGCGCCGCGCCCACGGACGAGGCCAGCCTCCTCTTCGTGGTGAATCCCGACGGGTCCATCGAGCGGCACGAGCGCGTCCAGCTGCGGCGGCCGGCGGCGGCGACCTTCACGCCTCCCGAAACCGCCACCCGCGTGCGCCAGGCGTCGAAGATGAGCACGGCCGAGATGCGCGAGAGCATGGTCGACGTCGTCGGCTTCTCACCGGGGCAGATGGGGCCGGGCCGCGTGGACGTGCTGTGGATCCGCCAGCTTTCGCCCGACCAGCGGGTGACGACGCGGGATACGCGGCGCGAGCGGGTGGAGCAGCCCGAGGGTCCGTCGCAGATGCGGACGCCGCAGAACTCCCGGCTGGAGATCACCGAGGCGCAGGCGCGCGAGTACGTGGTGCGCTACCTTCCTGAGGTGGCGCGGAACGGGACCACGGAGGAATTCGTGTGGTTCATCGCCGACGCAGGTGGGCAGGTGATCGAGTACGGCGACAGCCGCAACAGCGAGGCGCTGAACCGCGAGCCGGACCGCATCGGCAACGTACAGGTGTTCAAGACCGAGCGCCTGGTCTTCAACGGCCACCCCGTCGGCTTGGTCTATGTCCGCCTGAAGGGCTGAAACCGGGATTCCCACGTGGAGATGCGGAGGGGCGGAGACGGGTTCTCCGCCCCTCCGCATCTTCTGTCCTCGCACGAAAAACGTTGATTTCCTGAGGGAGCGCCACGCAGAACGTGAAGGCACTCAACCACCTGCGCGCGACCGAAGGATCTCGTCTCGGCGGTCGCGGGGCTGACTACATGGCACTGATCCAGCCCCCAGGCGCTGCAGGCGAGATCCTTGGGTCGGCGCCAAGCTCATTCGTAGCAGCAGGTTCGGAGCGGCGCCTTCCTCAGGAAATCAACATTTTCGCGAGGGTCACCGGCCCATCGGATCCCGCGGATCAGCCGGAGGAGACGGGGAGGGTGAAGTGAAAGGTGCTGCCTTCGCCGGGGGCGCTCTCGGCCCAGATCTGGCCGCCGTGCGCCTCGACGATGCTCTTGGCGATGGCCAGGCCCAGCCCCGCGCCCGCCCGCGCGCCGTGCCGCGCCTGCCAGAAGCGGTCGAACAGCCGCGGCAGGTGCTCGCGCTCGATCCCCGGGCCGGTGTCGCGCACCCAGAAGCGCACGTAGTCCACCGCGCGCTCGGCGCCCACCTCCACCCGCCCGCCGGCCGGCGTGAACTTGATGGCGTTGGCCACCAGGTTGCCGAACACCTGCAGCACCCGGCCGTAGTCCGCCTGCGCGGGCGGAATGTCCACCGTGTCGCCCACCTCCAGCACCACCCCCTTCTCCTCGGCCACGGGGCCGAACATCTCCTCCGCCGCGCCCACCAGCACCGAGGGAGGGCACGGGCGGGGGTTCATCTTCATGGAACCGCTTTCCAGCGACGACACCTCCAGAAGGTCCTGCACCAGCGCCGTCATCTGCTCGGCCGAGCGGCGGATGACCTCCAGCTGCTTGCGGTCGCGCTCGCTCAGCCGCGCCACGTCACCCAGTTCCGCCAGCACGGTGGATGCAAGGAGAACGGCGTTCAGCGGGTTGCGCAGGTCGTGCGAGACCACGGCCACCACCTCGTCGCGGGCGCGGACGGCCTGCCGCGCCTGCTCGTACAGGCGCGCGTTCTCCACGGCCAGCGCGGCCCGGCGCGCCACCTCTTCCGCCACCGCCATGTCGTCCGGCCCGTACGGGTCGCCGCCGTTGCGGGCCAGGGAGATGGCGCCCAGCGTGTGCCCCTTGGCGTGGATGGGGACCACCATGGCGGACGAGAGCCCCAGCGCGCGCACCATGTCCACGTGCTCCGGGCCCGTGCACAGCTCGACGAGCCCCGCCTCGTCCACCACGGGCATGATCCCCGGCTCGCCCGTGCGCAGGGCGCGCATCACCGGCTGGTCGGCGTCCAGGGGGATGGGAAAGCGGCGCAGCACGCCGCGCACCATCTCTTCGCGCGCGGGATCCGCGTGGGAAATGCCGTGGGCGCGGACGTGCTCGCCTTCTTCCACGTGCACGATGCAGTAGTCGCACAGGCTGCCCACGCACAGCCGCGCCACCTGCTGGATCACCTCCCCCGGCTCCAGCGACGACGACAGCACCTCGCTGACCTCCGCCAGAAAGTGCTCCGTCCGCAGCCGCCGCAGCTCGTCCGTCACGTCGGTGAACGAGGCCACGGCCGCCACGGTGCGCCCCTCCGCGTTCACCACGGGAGAGGCATTGATGCGCAGCATGGCCCGGGTCCCGTCGCCCAGGCGGTACGGCGCCTCCTCGTCCACCACCGTCTCGCCGCGCAGGAGCACGCGGGCCAGGGGGTACTCCTCCGGCGGCAGCGGCGAGCCGTCGGCGCGCAGCATCCGGCCTTCGCCGTACTCGGGGATGGTGGGCGCACGAAGAGGGTGGCGCAGGATGCGCTCGGCCTCGTCGTTGTGCATCACGATGCGGCCGCCGGGCGCCTCGGCGATCAGCACGCCGCCGGGCATCTGCCGCAGCACCGCCTCCAGGAACGCCCGCTGCCGCTGCTCCTCTTCCCGCGCCGCTTCCTCGCGCCCCAGGGCGGAGCGGTCGGCCTCGGCCCGGTGCCGCTCGGTGATGTCGCGCACCAGCCAGCGCAGCCCCGTGGCCCCGGCCCCGGCGTCGTGCACGGCGGCGACCGTGCACGAGACGGGAATCGCCCCGGCGCCGCGGGGCTGCAGCCAGGTTTCCCACTCGTCCAGCCGGCCCAGCGTGGCGGCCGCCTCTACCCGGTCGCGGAACTCGTCGCGCCATTCCTGCGGCACGAAGACCGCCAGCGGCTTTCCGGCCAGCCGCCGGGCAGAAACGCGCAGCAGGGCCGCGGCGGCGTGGTTGGCTTCGGCGATGGCCCCCGCGGCGTCGGTCACCAGGTAGGCGTCGGGCGCCAGCTGGAACAGCTCCTCGTAGCGCACCCGCTCCGCCTCGACGAGCAGCTGTGAATCCACCAGCTGCTCGTTCTGAACGCGCAGCTCCTCCTCGGTGACGGTCAGCTCCTCCAGGGCGGTGTGCAGCGCCTCGACCGCATCGTCCACCAGGGGGTCGGGGGCGCCGCGGCCGCGGGCCCGCTCCTGCAGGGTGCGGATCTGCGCGCGCGAGCGCTGCACCTGCTCGCTGAAGCGCCGGTGGGACGACAGCGAGGAGTCGTCCGGAGTGGGAAGGGGCGGGGTCCCGGGGTCAGTCGGCGGCATCGCGGACAGCCACGGGACGGGCCGCATCGTCCACTTCGTCCACCAGCAGCACGGCGCCGCGGATCTCGCGCGCCGGGGTGAGCAGCGGCGCCACGGCCACCAGGCAGCGGATGGGGCGGCCGCGCCGGTTCACCGCGTCGAGCACCGCCTCCTGGAACGGCGCGCGCCCTTCCAGCACCGCGCGGATGGCGGGCTTGAGCTGGTCCAGCGGCAGCCCCATGTCCAGGTGCAGCAGCGGCTGCTGGTCCACCTCGGCCGTGCGCAGCCCCCACAGCTCCTCCATCTTGGGGCTCCACACCTGCACGCGCATCTCGCCGTCCACCACCACCACGGCGCTGCGCAGGCTGGTGAGCACGGACGAGAGGTAGGTGTTGACGTCGTTGAGCGCCGTGGTGCGGCGCTGCAGCTCGTCGTTCAGCGTCTCCAGCTCTTCGTTGGTGCCCTGGAGCTCCTCGTTCATCGTCTCCAGCTCTTCGTTGCTGCTCTGCAGCTCCTCGTTGGTGGTCTCCAGCTCCTCGACGGTGCTCTGCAGCTCCTCGTTGGTGGTCTCCATCTCCTCGTTGGTGCTCTGCAGCTCCTCGAACGCCGTCTCCAGCGACTGGTGCGCCATCTCGATCTCCGACTGCAGCCGCGTGTGGCGGGTCACGTCGACAAAGACGATGGAGACGCCCATCAGCTCGTCGGCGCCCAGCGGGCACAGCTCCACGTCGTACACGCGCATCTCTCCGCCCGGCGCCCCGTGCTCCACTCCGCCCAGGTGCAGCACGCGCCGCTCCGCCACCACCTGCTCGATGCGCGAGCGCAGCTCCACCGGCCGGTAGCTCATGGTCAGGTCCCGCAGCGGCCGGCCCACGTCGCCGGGGGCAAGGTCGAACTGGCGGCGCGCGCTCTCGTTGGCCAGCAGCAGCTGCCCTGCGGGGCTCACCACCACCTGCGCCACGGGGATGGCGTTCAGGGCGGCTTCGCGCACGGTGACCTGGTGCGGGGCCGCCACGGGGCCCTGCCGCCCGGCGGTGCGCCCCAGCAGGAGCAGCCGGTCGCGCGCGGTGCCGGGCGACGTCTTGCGGAAGATGCGGGCCTGCAGCTGCGCGGGGGCAAAGAGGTCGGGGTGGGTGCGCATCATCTCCGCCTTGCCCAGGAACAGCACTCCCTGCGGGGCCAGGGCATAGTGAAAGCGGGTGAGGATGCGGGACTGCACCTCGGCGTTGAAGTACATCAGCACGTTGCGGCACACCAGCAGGTCCAGGTGGCTGATGGGCGCGTCCTGCACCAGGTCGTGCCGCCCGAAGATCACGTGGCGCCTCAGGTCCCCCCGGAAGGTCCACCGGCCGCCGCCGGTGTTTTCGAAGTACCGGTCGCGGTACCCCTCCGGCAGCTCCTGCAGGTCCTCGTCCGGGTACGAACCGCGGCGGGCCTCGGCCAGTGCCTCGCCGTCGGCGTCGGTGGCGTACACCTTTACGCGCGCGCGCAGCTGGTCCGGGTCCATTGCCTCGGCCAGCATCATCATGACGGTGTACGTCTCCTGTCCCGTCGCGCACCCGGCGCTCCACACCCGCACCGGCTCGCCGGGCGCCTTGCGCGCCAGCAGGGCGGGGATGAACTCGCGCGCCAGCGTCTCCCAGGCCTCGGGGTCGCGAAAGAAGGAGGTGACGTTGATGAGGATGGTGTTGAACAGCTCGTCGAACTCACCCGCGTGCAGCTCCAGGTAGTCGCGGTACGCGTCGAAGCCCTCGATCCCCACGTCCTGCATGCGCTTGACGATGCGCCGCATGAGGGTGGAGCGCTTGTAGCCGGTAAAGTCGAAGCTCCGGCTGGCCTTGAGGAACTCCAGCAGGGATTCGAACTGCGGGGATTGCTGCGCGGTCATTCCCTCGTGGCGTGAAGTACGTCAATCAATTGCACCAGCCGTGGCGCGATGGCGTCCAGCGGCAGGACCTCGTTCACTGCGCCGGCTGCGGCCGCCGCGCCCGGCATTCCGAAGTGTACGGAGGTTCCCCAGTCCTGTGCGAGCACCGTGCCGCCGGCCCCGCGCACGTTCACGCTCCCCGCGGCGCCGTCCTCGCCCCGGCCGGTAAGCACCACGGCAACCACCGGCGCGCCCGCGGCCGCCAGCGAGTCCAGCAGCACGTCGGCGGAGGGGCGGGAAAAGTGCACCGGGGCGCTGTCCGTCAGCGCCAGCGTGCGGCGGTCGCGGATGCTCAGGTGGCGTCCGGACGGGGCCACGTACACGGTCCCGGCACACAGCACGTCGCCATCCGCCGCCGCCCGCACCCGCAGCCGCGTGCGCCCCGCCAGGATTTCCGGCAGGCGGCTCACCCGGCCGCTCTCCACGTGCTGCAGCACGAGCACGGCCGCGGGAAACGAGGCGGGGAGCGCGGCCAGCACCCGGCTGAGCGCCTCCATCCCGCCCAGCGAGGCCACCAGGGCGACCACGGGGAGCGCCGCGGGCGGCGTACGATCGGTCGGCAAGGCCGGGGAAGGGAGCGGGATGCCTTTCGCAATGGCGTCAAGTGGCGCCGTGGGGCGCGCGCCCGGCGCCGGCGCGCGCGAAGGCGGATTGGGTGCGGGGTGTTCACTCCGGGCGCCTGTCGCGGGGGGCGCACGGCGTACGACGCGGGTGAGCGTGCCGATGCCGCAAGGTGCTCCGCGCGTCGCGAAAAGTCAAATCGCCGGGGAAACAAACGTAGACCCACGTGGCTCCTGTCCGCCCGATGACCGGACGCGCCCGCCCGGTTCGGCCTGGGCGCAAGCGGATGCGGGAATCCCGGATGTGGCAGGCTTTCGTCCGTCTTCCCCCTTCCTGGGGTCTCGCTTCCGTGCCTCTGCGTTCCCACCCTCCGCCGCGGCTTTCCCCGGGAAGCCGGGGAGGGAGAGACGCCGCCGGAGCATGCAGCTGGCTGGTGGCGGGAGCCGGAAGGCGCGCTCACTTCTTGCACCTGCCCGCCCTCGCGGAGTCCGTAGGGCGGGCACGTTTGGAAGAGAGTGGCGACCATGACCGCGCGTAGCAGGGAAGAGACGGAGCAGCGGCTCATCGACCACGAAGTCCGGATGAGCAAAGTGCGCGAGACGAGGCAGAGGCACGCCGCGACGCGCGAGTCCTGGCAGGTGCGCGAGAGCGGGCGGGCGGACCGGCGCTGGTATCGCGGAGAGCTCATCACCATGCTCGCGGGCGCGCGCACGGAGGCGGACCTGCACGGCCTGGGACTCTCGGACGCCATGGTGCGCGAGGCGCGGCTGGGTGACACGCTGGCGGAGGCGTGGACGCGCTTCCGCCCGCCTCCTCCACACCTGACCGGTTCAGGGGAGCAAGGCCGTCCAGCCTCTCACCAGCCCTGAACCCGGGGCGGCATTGCCCGCCGCCGGTCCACCTCTCCAGTGCGGGACCCCGCCGCCGCAGCCGCTCCGATCCCTGCACGGTCCCCGCCGTGCGGATCGAACCGCGGTTCGGCACCCCCTCGCGTCCGTGGCCAGGGGGTCGCTGATGCCCGGAGAACCACGCGCCTTCCCCCGTTCCGCACCCAGCCCGCGCCGCGGGACGTTACACGGAGCACGTTTTGGTAGAAGAACGCGACATCATCGTCATCGGGGCATCGGCCGGGGGGGTCGAGGCGGTCGCGGCCATCGTGGAGGCGCTGCCGCGCGACCTGGCGGCCGCCGTGTTCATCGTGGTCCACTTTCCCCCGCACACCACCAGCGTGCTGCCGCGCATCATCACCCGCCGCGGGGGGATGACGGCCGTGCACGCAGAGGACGGCGCGCCCATCGAGCTGGGGTGCGTGTACGTGGCGCCGCCGGACCGGCACCTGCTGGTGGAGCACGGCCACATGCGCCTGGTGCTCGGCCCGCGCGAGAACGGCGCCCGCCCCGCGGTGGACCCGCTGTTCCGCAGCGCCGCGCGAGCCTACGGGGCGCGGGTGATCGGCATCGTCCTCACCGGCAACCTGGACGACGGCACCGCGGGGCTGATGGCGGTAAAGTCGAACGGCGGCCTGGCGATCGTGCAGGACCCCGACGACGCGCGCTATGGCGGAATGCCCAGCAGCGCCCTGCGCCACGTTCCGGCGGACCACGTGGCCACGCTGGGCGAGATCGCCGGCATCCTGGTGCGCCGGGTGGGCGAGCCGGTGGAGCAGCAGGGTGCGGGCCCCGTGGCACGGCGGCAGAACGCCGAAGTGGCCATCTCGGAGATGGATCGCGAGGCGCTGGAAAGCCCGCGCGCCGGGGCGCCCTCCGGCTACGCCTGCCCGGAGTGCCACGGCGCGCTGTGGGAGGTGGACGAGGGTGGGCTGCTGCGGTTTCGCTGCCGCGTGGGGCACGCCTACTCCATCGAGAACCTGCTCGCGGCGCAGGGCTCCTCGATGGATGCCGCGCTGTGGGCGGCCTACCGCGCGCTGGAGGAGCGTGCCGCGCTCACCGCCCGCATGGGCGCGCGCATGGAGGAGCGCGGGCAGCCCGCCCTGGCCCAACGCTACGCGGAGCAGACCAAGGAAACGCTGCAGCGCGCCGAGCTCATCCGCCGCGTGCTGCTGGTGAGCACCCAGCAGGTGCCCGTGCTGGAAAACGGCCCCCAGGCCGAGAACGTCGCGGACTGAGGGACGAAGCTCCTCCGCGGGCTGATACCGTTTCTACGAATTCCGTGTGCAGTCGTGCACTGAAAACCGAACGCAGAGAGCGCAGAGAAGAATTGAGAGAGCGCAGAGGACTGACGAAGGGTATCCTCTGCGCTCTCTTGTTTGAACTCTGCGCTCTCTGCGTTGAATCCTTACCGATCCTGCACACCGAACTGGAGAATTCGGTACGAGTGCGAATGGGACCCATGCCGGGCGGTTGCGAGGGATGAAGTGGGCCGAACGAAACCGCCGCGCGGACGAAGTGTCCGTGCGGCGGTTTGCGTCTGGGGCTCGTGGTGCCGTGCAGGCCGTCCCGGAAGTGCTCCCCGGTGGATCGCACATGCCGACAATGTTGTCGAATTCCTGCGGACATGCGAAGTTGAAGCCCGGCAGACGATCGATCCGCTGTAGCACCCCCCTGCCCCCCCGCTCACCCGTCCGTATTCACGGTCGATCCCTGGCTGCGCCTTCTCCGGTGACGGCCGCGGGATGTCGATCCGCCGCGGATCTCGCTTCTCCCGATGGCATCATGAGCAAGGTCAAGGTCCTGTTCTTCGCCGCCGATCCGCTTTCCGCGCACGATGGGCGT
>DASTVC010000674.1:0-4672 GCA_035759295.1 Longimicrobium sp.
CTCCCCGTTCGTTCCTCACGGAGAGGGGAGAATTCGATCGCGCTACGAGACAGCCTTGGGCATGCCGCTTTCGAAGCGCGTCACCTCTCTCCCGCGCTGTTTGCGGGGGAGAGGCCGGGAGAGGGGGCCACCGTCGGACGCAGTTCGATGGTTTTCGAAGCTCCCAACGATCCACCCTATCGCACCGGCCCGCACCAATTTTTCCAAACAATCTGTTTCCATCGACTTGCGGCAGATAGTTTGCATAAGGTGCCCGCGAATTCGCCTTCTGCCACGCTTCCATGACCGTACGACTGGTTCTATACGTTGCGGGCGATACGCCCCGCAGCCGGTCCGCCAGGGCCACCGTGGCCTGGCTGGCGGACGGAGGCGTGGGTGAACGCGTGGAGGCCACGGTGGTGGACGTGGCCGAGCAGCCCGAGCGCGCCGAGACCGACCGCGTGCTCCTTACGCCCACCCTGCTGCGCCAGGGCCCCGGCTCCGCACGCCGCGTGGTGGGCGACCTGGGCGACCGTGCCCGCGTCGCGGAGGCGCTGGGCCTTTCCGCGGCAAGCCCCACACCCACCGAACCCGCACGATGACCGAAACGACGATCGCGGACCGCGCGATCCAGCTGTTTCCCAAGCTCCCCACGGGGATCGAGGGCTTCGACGTCATTGCCGAGGGCGGGCTGCCGGCGGGGCGCACCACCCTGGTGGGCGGCACCGCGGGGAGCGGCAAGACCATTTTCGCGGCGCAGTTCCTGGCCGAGGGCATCCGTACGGGCGAGAAAGGCGTCTTCATCACCTTCGAGGAAAGCCCGGCGGAGCTGTCGCGCAACCTGGCCAGCCTGGGGTGGGACGTGGGCGCGTGGGAGGCGGCGGGCGACTGGACGTACGTCGACGGCTCGCCGGACGACGAAGCCACGGACGTGGTGGGCGACTTCGACCTGGGCGCGCTGCTGGCCCGCATTGTCCGCGCGGTGCGGCAGAGCGGCGCCACCCGCGTCTCCATCGACTCCGTAAACGCATTGTTTTCGCGCCTGCCGCATCCGGAAAAGCTGCGCGGCGAGCTGTACCGCATCTCCCGCGCGCTGCGCGAGCTGGGGGCCACCACGCTGGTCACGGCGGAGCGGCTGGACGACTACGGCGAGGTGAGCCGCTACGGCATCGAGGAGTTCGTGGCCGACAACGTGATCCTGCTGCGCAACACGCTGGCGGACGAGCGGCGCCGGCGCACGGTAGAGATCCTCAAGTTTCGCGGCACGCCCCACCAGCGGGGCGAGTTTCCCTTCACCATCGCGTCGGAGAAGGGCGTCGTCGTGCTGCCACTCTCCGCGATGAAGCTCACGCAGCGCTCGTCCACCACGCGCGTCACCTCCGGGATCCCGCTGCTGGACGAGATGCTGGGGGGCGGCTACTTCCGCGACAGCATCATCCTTCTTTCCGGCGCCACGGGGACGGGCAAGACGCTCACCGTCACGCACTTCGTGGCCGGCGGCGTTGCCAAGGGGGACCGCTGCATCCTCTTTGCCTTCGAGGAAAGCCGCGAGCAGCTGGTCCGCAACGCAAAGAGCTGGGGGCACGACTTCGAGGAGATGGAGCGCGGCGGGCTGCTGCGCATCATCCCCGTGTATCCCCACGCCATGCCGCTGGAAGACCACCTGCTGCGGATGCGATGGGCCATCGAAGAGTTCAAGCCCCAGCGCGTGGCGGTCGACAGCCTGAGCGCGCTGGAGCGGGTGACGGCGCTGCGCTCCTTCCGCGAGTTCATGCTGGGGCTCACCTCGCTGCTCAAGCACGGCGAGATCGCGGGGATGGTCACGTCCACGGCGCCCAGCATTCTGGGCGGGCACTCCATCACCGAAAAGCACATCAGCACGCTTACCGACACCATCCTGCTGCTGCGCTACGTGGAGATCTACGGCGAGCTGCGGCGCGGCCTGCTCATCCTGAAGATGCGGGGCTCGCGGCACGACACCACCATCCGCGAATACACCATCGAGGCGGACGGCATGCACGTGGGCCAGCCGTTCCACGGCACCAGCGGCATCCTCTCCGGCAACATCACCCACGGCCGCGCGGAGGACGAGGAAGAGGACGCGGGCGAGGGCGCGCAGGTCCAGACGGAACAGAGGGGATGACGGACGCCGCGCACGCCGCCGACCTGCGCACGCTGGTCGAGTTCAACGCCGACGGACTGCTGATCGTCGACGGGGAGGGCCGCGTGCGCTTTGGAAACCCCGCGGCGGCGCGGCTGTTCGGGCGGCCGCTGGACGAGCTGGTGGGCGCGGACCTGGGGCTGCCCCTGCTGGACGGCGACGCGGCGGAGATCGACGTGGTGCCCCGCGGCGGCGCCCCCGCCACGGTGGAGCTGCGCGCCCGGCCGGTGCAGTGGGACGGCGCGGGCGCGTTCGTCGTGACCCTGCGCGACGTGACGGAGCGGCGCCGCAGCGAAGAGATGGAGCGCGGCCGCATTCGCGCCGACGCGGCGCGGCAGGAGGCGGAACGCGCCACCCGCCGCGCGGAGTTCCTGGCGCTGGCCAGCGGGGTGCTGAACGCCACGCTCGACGTGCAGACGGTCCTCGACCAGCTGGCCGGCCTGGCCGTCCCCACGCTGGCGGAGTACGCGCTGGTCCACTGGCGCGGCGAGCAGGGCGAGGCCGAGCAGACCGCGGCGGTGCACGGGCACGACGCGGCCCAGCGCATCCTGGACGCGCTTCCCCTGCTGGACGGCCAGGGCGACAGCGCGGTGGCGCGTGTGCTCCGCTCCGGCCGCGCGGACTGGCACCCGGGCGGCCCCGCCCCCGCGGCGACGGATCCGGACCCCACGGGGGGCGCGCTGCACGCGCTGCTGCCGACGGCGTGGGTGGTGGTGCCCCTCGCGGTTCGCGGCCGCGTGCTGGGCGCGTTGACCCTCTGCCGCACGGACCCCGGCGTCCGCTACCGGGAGTCGGAGGTGGGGCTGGCCGAGGAGCTGGCGCGGCGGGGCGCGCTGGCGGCGGAGAACGCGCGCCTGTTTCGCGCGGCGCAGGCGGCCAGCCGCGCCAAGAGCCAGTTCCTGGCCACCGTAAGCCACGAGATCCGCACCCCCATCAACGCGGTGATGGGCTACGCCGAGCTGCTGGAGATGGGGCTGGGCGGCCCGCTGGAGGAAAAGCAGGCGGAGTACGTCGGCAGGATCCAGGGAAGCAGCCGCCACCTGCTCTCGCTGGTGAACGACGTGCTGGACCTGTCCAAGATCGAGGCGGGCGAGATGGCCGTCCGCAGCGAGGCGCTCCCCCTGCGCGCCACGGCCGACCGGGCGATGGAGCAGGTGGAGCCGCAGGCGCGCGGCAAGGCCATCGGCCTGTCGCTGGAATGGAGCTGCCCGGAAGACGACGTCTACGTGGGCGACGAGGACCGGGTGAGCCAGGTGCTGGTGAATCTGCTGTCCAACGCGGTCAAGTTCACCCAGCCCGGCGGATCCGTGACGGTGACGTGCAGCGCCAGCACCCTGGGCCCGCCCACGCTGGCGGACGCCGGGGACCGGATGTGGGTGGCGGTGGAGGTGGCGGATACGGGGATCGGCATTCCGCCGGACAAGCTGGAGGCGGTGTTCGAGCCCTTCATGCAGGTGGATGCCGGGCACACGCGGCGCGAGGGCGGCACCGGCCTGGGGCTGGCCATCAGCCAGCGCCTGTCGCGGCTGATGGGCGGCGAGCTTACGGTGGAGAGCGCTCCCGGCCAGGGCTCGCGCTTCACCCTCTGGCTGCCGACCACCGGCGCCGCGCGCGAGGGCACGACGCGCGTTGAGGCCTCCGCCTGGCCCGCGGAGCCGGGCGCCATCCCGGGGCTGGGCGAGCTGGGGCGGCGGCTGGCGGACAGCGCGGACGCCATCATCCAGCGGCTGGCGGAGCGGCTGCGGATGGAGCTGGACGTCCCCGGCATCGAGCGGATGAGCCGCACGCAGCTCGAAGACCACCTCGCCACGTACCTGATGGACCTGGCGCAGATGATGGTCACGCTGGACGAGGAGGGCGGCGACCCCAAGCTCCTGCGCGACGGCGAGCACATCCAGCGCCTGCTGAGCTGGAAGCACGCCGACCAGCGCCTGCGCCTGGGCTGGAGCGCCGGCCAGATGCGCCGCGAGCACGCCCTTCTGGTGCAGGAGGTCGAATCCGCCCTGAGCGAAGACCTTCTGGGCGACGGCGAACAGGCCCGTGAGGTCCTGCGCCGGCTGCTTGCCGACGGCGAGGCGGTGAGCCTGAGCCGGTTCGCGCGGAACGGGTGAGGGAGTGAGGGCCCGAAAGGGCGAATAAATTCGCAGCAACAACCACACGAAATCCGCCTTCGCGGATTGGCTGGTTTCAGGCCGAGAGCGGGAGTCGTGCGCGTGGCGGGCTTCTTTAGCGCGCCGGACATGGCCCACGCGAGCAGGTGAAGCCCCGCCGGGCGAGCTCCGCGAGCCCAGGGCGGGGCTTATGGCATTTATAGCCGCGGGCTTTAGCCCGTGGTGCTCTCGCGCGGTGGCCCCGCCCGGCACGCCTCCGAACCCGCCACGTGCACCACCCCAACCCCTCGCCTCTGGCTCGGACAATCCGCGAAGGCGGATTTCGTGTCCTTGTTGCCGCGAATTCATTCGCCCTTTCCCGCCCTCGCCCCGCCCCTTCCGGGCGGCGTCTCTGTCCTCTTGTCACCCACCCCCCCCCCTT
>DASTVC010000675.1:0-4792 GCA_035759295.1 Longimicrobium sp.
GGATGGGCGCCGTCCGCGTGCGCGAGGTGCAGCCCCCCGGCAAACGCCGTATGCCTGCCGGCGACTGGGTGCGCGGACGCGGCGTGGCCGTGGGGGACCGGTTCGGCGGGGAGGGGTGAGGGGGCTGCGACGGACGATGGGCCAAAAGGGCAAAAAGGGCGAATGAATTCGCGGCAACAACCACACGAAATCCGCCTTCGCGGATTGGAGGGTGTGGGGCATCCCGTGATTCCGGTGCGCGTGGATGATGCCGCGTAAGCGCGTCCCGCCGCTGCACGTGGTGACGGATGACGAGGTGGTGGCGCGGCCGGATTTTCTGGAGCGGGCGGGGCGGATCATCCAGGCGGGCGGGTCGCTTCTCGCGCTGCACCTTCGCGCGCCACGCGCGTCCGGGCGGCGGATGTACGAGCTTGCGGATGCGCTGCGGTCGATGATGGCGGATGCGGGTGCGCTGCTGATCGTCAACGACCGCGTGGATGTGGCGATGGCGGCGCGGGCGGATGGCGCGCAGGTCGGCGCGCGGGGACTGGAGGCGGCGGATGCGCGGCGTCTGATCGGCTCCGACCGACTGCTGGGCGTTTCGGTGCACTCGGTGGATGAGGCGCGCGCGGCGCAGGCGGACGGCGCCGATTACGTGATCGCCGGCACCATCTGGGAGACGCCGTCGCATCCGGAGCGCCGCGGCGCGGGGGTCGGGCTGATCCGCGAAATCGCGGCGCTCGACATCCCCCCGATCGCGATCGGGGGCGTGACGCCGGCGCGGACGGCGGAGGCGCGGGACGCGGGCGCGGCGGGCGTGGCGACCATCCGCGGCGTGTGGGACGCGCCCGATCCGGAGGCCGCGGTGAGCGAGTATCTGGAGCACTGGAAGGGATAGATGTCCGACACGCTGGTTGCGGCCACCATCACGGTCCGCGTTAACGGTGACGCACGCGAGATCCCGGGCGGGCTGACCGTCGCGGGGCTGCTGGCGCACCTCGATCTGCACCCGCGCATGGTCGTCGTGGAGCGCAACGCCGTGATCCTGCGCCGCGAGCAGCTGGACGAGGTCGCCGTGAACGAGGGCGATCAGCTGGAGCTCGTCCACTTCGTCGGCGGGGGCTGAGGGCCGAGCTCCGCGTCTGCGACGCGGGGCCCTCACCCCCGGACAGCCTTTCGCTCGTTCCTCGCGACGGCGTCCGACCCCTCCCCCAAACTGCGGGGGAGGGGTGGTTGAAAGAACCGAACGCATTCGGAAACGGCGGAGGGATTTTCGCGACGTTTATCCCCTCTCCCGCGCAGTTTGCGGGAGAGGGCAGGCGAGGAACGAGCCGGGTGAGGGTCCCCGGCCGTGAAGCAGTTCCGTACTTTCGCACTCTCGTACTTTTGTACTGATGTCTACGCTGCTGGAAGAACCGCCCGTAACCCTCCCCGCGCTCGATGCGCCGCTGGTCATCGCGGAGCGCGCGCTGCGGTCGCGGCTGATGGTGGGGACGGGAAAGTACCGCTCCAACGACGAGATGGTGCGCGCCATCCTGGCCTCCGGCGCCGAAGTCGTCACCGTCGCCGTGCGGCGCGTTGACCTCGACCGCACGAAGGAGGAGGGCGTCCTTCATCATCTCGATCCGCGGGAATACCTGCTGCTGCCCAACACGGCCGGCTGCTACACGGCGGAGGATGCCATCCGCTACGCACGCCTGGCCCGCGCCGCCGGCTTTACCAACTGGGTAAAGCTGGAGGTGATCGGCGACCAGGAAACGCTGCTCCCCGACGTGGACGCCACGCTGCGCGCGGCGCGTGAGCTGGTGGCGGACGGCTTCGTGGTCCTCGCCTACACCAACGACGACCTGATCACGGCGCTGCGGCTGGAGGACGCGGGGTGCGCGGCCGTGATGCCGCTGGCGTCGCCGATCGGCAGCGGGCTGGGGCTGGTCAACCCGTACAACATCCGCACGATCAAGTCGCGCCTCTCCGTCCCCGTGATCGTGGACGCGGGCGTGGGGACGGCGTCGGACGCGGCGGTGACGATGGAGCAGGGGGTGGACGGCATCCTGATGAACACCGCGCTGGCCGAGGCGCAGGACCCCGTCCGCATGTCGCGCGCGATGGCGCTGGCGACGGAGGCCGGGCGGCTGGCGTACCTGGCCGGGCGCATGCCGCGGCGCGAGCGGGCGGTGCCGTCGTCGCCGCTGGCCGGCATGCTGGACTGACGCGGATGGCGGAAGGGCCCACGGTCGCGCGGCAGGCCGCGCTGGAGGCGATGGCCCGCTTTCGCGAGGGCGAGCTGGGCGACCGTGCCCTCGATCTCGCGACGCAGGGGATGGAGCCGCGCGAGCGCGCGTGGACGCAGGAGCTGGTGTACGGCACCTTTCGCCTGCGCGGCCGCATCGACCACATCCTCAACGGCTTCGCCCGCGACGGCATCGACAGCCTCGATCCAGACGTGCTGGACGTGCTTCGCCTGGGCGCGTACCAGCTGCTGGAGATGGGGAGCGTGCCGCCGTACGCCGCGGTGTCGCAGTCCGTGGAGCTGGTGCGGATCGCGGGGCACCCGTACGCGGCGGGGCTGGTGAACGGCATCCTGCAGAACATGCAGCGCCGTCCCAACTTCCGATTTCCGGACTTCGCCGCGGACCCGGCCGCCAACCTGGAGACGTGGGGATCTCACCCGCGCTGGCTGGTGGAGCGCTGGATCGGGCGCTGGGGGGCGGACGATGCGCGGGCGCTGGTGGATGCGGACAACCTGCGCCCCGAGCTGTTCATCCGCCCCCTGGGCGTTTCGAGCGAGGAGGCGCGGGCGCGGCTGCGCGAGGCGGAGATCGCGTCGGAGACGGTGGACTTCGCGCCGGACTCGCTGCGCATCCTGGCCCCCGCGACCGCGGCGCAGGCGCTGGCCGCCGTCCCCGCGGTGGTGCAGGACCCCGCGGCGGCGCTGGTGGTGCGCTACGCGGCCGTGGCGGAAGGGGCGGAGGTGATCGACCTCTGCGCGGCACCGGGGGGCAAGGCGCTGGGGCTGGCGGAGCGCGCGGGCCGCGTGGCGGCGGCGGACCTTTCGCCGCGGCGGATGCGGCGAGTGCGGGAGAACGCGGAGCGCGTGGGGTGGGGGGCGCGGATGGGCGGCGTGGTGGCGGACGGGCGGCATCCTCCCTTTCGCGCCGTGGACGCGGTGCTGCTGGACGCACCCTGCACGGGGACCGGCACCTTTCGCCGCCACCCTGACGGGCGCTGGCGTGTGACGCCGGATGACCTTGAATCGCTGACGCGGCTGCAGGACGAGCTGCTGGACGCGGCCGCGGGGCTGGTGCGGCCGGGAGGGCTGCTGGTGTATTCCACCTGTTCGCTGGAACCGGAGGAGAACGAGTTGCGGATCGAGCGGTTCCTGGCGGGCCGGCCGGGGTGGGCGATGGAGCCCCCCGCCGGGGCGGTGGACGTGTCGCTGCTGGACGAGGCGGGGCGCCTGTGCGTGCTGCCGCAGCGGCAGGGCGTGGACGGCGCCTTTGCGGCGCGGCTGCGGAGGGCGGCGTGAGCCGGCCGCAGCAGCGCATCGTGGTGCGGCGGCCGTCGGGCGGCTGGCACCGCGAGCTTCCCGCGCGGGTGCGCCGCTACTTCGACGAGCGGCGCCTGCTCAAGTGGGTGCTCGTGGCGGGCGCCGGCTGCTTCGTGCTGGGCTACCTGGTCGTCACGCTCCTTTTCTTCCCCGGCTTCGGCCGTTCGGCCATCGTCACGGTGCCGGACCTGACGGGGCGCTCGCGGGGGCAGGCGGAGCGGATGGTGGAGCGGATCGGGCTGCGGGTGCAGCGCGGCCAGCCCATCCCCAACCCCCGCATGCGCCGCGGCCGCGTGCTGATGCAGACGCCGCTTCCCGGCGAAGAGGTGGCGCGCGGCAGCACGGTGCGCATCGTGCTGAGCGAAGGGCCGGAGATGCGCGCGGTGCCGTCCATCGCCGGGATGCCGCGGGCGGATGTCATCGGGCTGCTTCAGCGCTTCGGCTTTCAGGTGGCCATCCGCCGGATGCAGCACCGCAGCGAGGAGAACTCGCTCATCGGGACGATTCCGGCGGCGGGGAAGCCGGCGGCGGTGGGCGGGCTGGTGATCCTGCTGGTGAGCAACGGGCCGCCCAAGGTGCTGGTGCCTAACGTCGTGGGTCTGTACCCGGCGGCGGCGCGGGTTCGGCTGCAGGCGGTGGGGCTGGAGCTGGGCCGCATTCGCTACGATCCCGCGTCGCTGGATTCCGCGGGGGTCATCATCGCGCAGGGGCCGGCGGCGGGGGACAGCCTGGGGCAGGGGTCGGGGGTGCGGGTTGTGCTGGCCGGGCCCGATCCCAACCCGCCGGAGACGGTGGTGGATTCCACCGCGGCCGGCGTGGACGGCGCGGCTCCCGAGCCCGGCGAGCCCGAGGGCGAACCCGAGGAGGGCCAGCCCGTGCCGCCCCCGGGCGAGCCTGACCCTGACGAGCCGCCGCCCAACGAGCCGCAGCTCAGCCCGCGGCCGCCGAAACCAGCCCCGGGAGGTTGAGGTAGGGCAAGGTTCCCGCTGCTTCGGACGGCGCGGAGCGCGATGGTAGGCCGCCCCCCTCCCCGGCCCTCCCCCGCAAACTGCGCGGGGGAGGGAGGTGCGACGCACCTTGTCGGAAACGGGATCGAAGTCCACCTCCCCCAGGGGTTTTTGGGGGAGGTGCGAGCCTGAGCGAGTAAGGGGGCAGCCTGCGGGCGCCAGCTCGACGCCTTTCGTAGCGCGATCGACTTCTCCCCTCTCCGTGAGGAACGAACGGGGAGGGGCCGGGGGAGGGGCACCCCGCGGACGCAGTTCGATG
>DASTVC010000676.1:0-14722 GCA_035759295.1 Longimicrobium sp.
GTAGTAGAGGTGGTAGAGCGGCGTGTTGCCGCCCAGCGCCAGCGTCAGCGCGAACAATCCCAGCCCCGCGAAGAACCACCAGTAGCGGTTGCGCCGCGAGTAGTAGCACCCCAGCGCGAAGAGGACCACGACCAGCGCGCCCAGGTACTCCGTGTGCAGCCGGAACGCGTTCTCCCCGCGGTAGATGGGAAAGACGTACTCCCCGCGCTCGTTCTGGATGCTGGCGCCCACCTGCTCCGGCACCGCGATCCCCGCCACCGCGCGCAGCGGCATGGAGAAGCTGGTGCTGAACTCGTAGCCGCGCCCGCCCGTCATCCCGCGCGGCGACTGGCCCACGTAGTCCTGGAAGGGGAGAAAGTTGACCGCCGCCATCGCGAAGCCGAACGCCACCGCGCCGATCCCCATCGCCACCGTCTTCGCCAGCCGCGGCGGCTCGCGGTAGACACGGAAGTGGATCAGCAGAAAGACGGACCAGATGAGCGCCGCCAGCAGCAGGTAGTACGCGTTCTGGATCTGGAAGCTCAGCAGCGCCATCCCCACCGTGGCCGCCGCGCCCACGAACGGGGCGAATCGCGCCGTGCGGATCCCCCGGTGCAGAAAGTAGAAGAGCAGGGGGATGAAGCTGGCGACGATGATGCGCCCGTCGTGCCCCGCGTACACCCACGAGGTCAGGATCCCCGTCCACTGGAACGCCAGGCCGATGACGAACGCCACCCACCGCCGGCACCCCAGCTCGCGGCCGAGGAGGTACATCCCCCATCCCGCGACGCCGAACTGGAACCAGAACAGGATGGGGAAGAAGAGGCGCGTGGGGCCCACCGCGTCCGCCAGCCAGCGGAGGGGATAGTAGGTGCTCCCCGGGTTGGAGAAGAGCGGCACGCCGCCGTACACGTACGGCACCCACCCCGGCAGGTGTCCCGCGCTGATGCGCTGGGAGATGAAGTCGAGGTAGAAGAAGCTCGACACCGTGTAGTCCGTCCCGAAGATGTGCCGTCCGGGAAGGAACGCGGGGAGAAAGTACAGCAGCGCCAGCGTGAAGTAGATGGCGGCGGCCACGCCGGCGCCGATCCCCGGATCGGTCTCGGCGGGGGCGGCCAGCGCGGATGGGCGGCGGGGCGGGGGAGCGGTCTTCTTCATCGGGAGCCGGATGGGGAAGGAGAGGCGCGGCGCCCCTCGGCGATGCGGTGCAGGAACTCCAGGTGGTCCGCCGCCACGGCGTCCCAGCGAAAGCGCTCGGCGGATGCACGGGCCGAGGCGGAAAGGGCCTCGCGGGCGGGCGCGTCGTCCAGCAGCCGGCCCACGGCCTCCGCCAGCGCCGGCGCGTCGCCCGCGGGGACGGTAACGCCGCCGCGGGGCGCGTCCACCACCTCCGGCAGCGACCCGGCGGCCGCGGCCACCAGCGGCACGCCGGCCGCCATGGCCTCCGCGGCCACCATGCCGAAACCCTCGAAGCGCGACGGCATCAGCTGCACCGCCGCGCCGGCGAACAGCGCCTGGCGCTCGGCCTCGCTCACGGCGCCCAGCATGCGCACGCTGCCGTCCACGCCCAGCTCGCGCGCCATGGCGGCCACGCGCACGGCGTCCTTGCCGCGCCCCGCGATGCGCAGCTCCAGCGCGGGGCGGGCGCGCACCAGCAGGGCGAACGCCTCCAGCAGCGTGTCGAGCCCCTTCTGAAACACGTCCAGCCTGCCGAAGTAGAGCAGATACTCCTTCGGCCGACGGGGGAGCGCGAACAGCTCGTCGGGCACCCCGGCGTACACCATGTCGATGGGGATGCCGGGCGCGATGTGCTCCAGCAGCTCGCGCGTGGCCAGCGAGGTGGCGCTCAGCCGCGCCGCGCGGCGGATCATCCGCGTCTCAAGGGCGCCGATGGCCGGGCCCAGCGCGGGGCCCCAGCGCTCGCGGGCGGTGGGCCCGCTCACGTGGTGCACGGTGATCCCCGCCGGGCGGTCCGTGGGGACAAAGACGGGCGTGTAGGTGCTGAAGTCGAACACCGCCGCGTCGTACGCCGCCGTGCGCAGCAGCCGGTTGGCCGCCGCGGCGTAGGTCAGCCGGCTCCACGCGTACGGCCCGCGCGCCCCCAGGCGCAGGTGGCGCACCCCGTCGATCGTCTCGTCGCGGGCGCCGGGATAGTTGCCCGTCGCCACGGTCGCGTCCACCCGGCCCGCCAGGTGGCGGTACAGCTCCCGCACGCGGACGGCCCCGCCGCCGGCCACCCAGGGGTTCGCGGGATCGTCGTAGATGACGTGCAGTACGCGAAGGGTCACGGTCCGCGGCGGGCGATGAAGAAGTTGCTGCCCACGGAAACGTCCCACATCCAGCGCATGGCCGGGTTGTGGAACGGCCAGCGGCGGGTGCCGAAGTACGAGGCCAGCGTGCGCTTCAGCCCCGGCCGCACCTCCTCCGGCCGCGCGATGCGGTTGCGCAGGTAGTGCACCCACAGCTCGCGCGGCTGCACCTCTACCGTGAACCCCGCGCGCTTCAGCATTCGCCGCAGGGTGGGGCGGGTGGGGATCACCCCCACGTCGTACGTCCCCGCACCGCCGCCGCGCACCTTTTCGAAGTACCAGATCTGCATTGCCCGGGGCATCAGCACCAGCCCCGCCAGGTCGTAGTGCGGGTCGTTCCACAGGCTGTACAGCGACAGCGGCTTGGGCGTCACCATGTACAGCAGCCCGCCGGGGGCAAGGACGCGGCGGATCTCGGCCAGCGTCTTTTCCCGGTCGTGCACGTGCTCCAGCACGTTGTCCAGGATCACCAGGTCGAATGAGCCGTCCGCCCAGGGGAGCGCCTCGGCCACGCCGCCGCGCAGGTCCACGCGCACGCCGTGCTCCTCCGCGCGCAGCCGCCCGCGCTCCAGGCTCTTCTCGTCCAGCTCGATCCCCGCGCAGGTGGAGCCGCGCTCGGCAAAGGCGATGAGCACCCCCGCGTCGCCGCAGCCGATGTCCAGCACCCGCGCGCCCTGGACGCTGAAGGCGGGGACGTACTTCGCCAGGGTGTCGATGACGTAGAAGCCGCGCGCGTACTCGCTTACGTACAGCGTCTTCCAGGTGTCGAAGTTGTCGGAGTCCCACCAGCCGGCGCGCATGGCCTCCAGCGCCGCAAGGTAGCGCGGCTCCACGGCCGAGGTGTCGGTACGGCTGACGCGTGCGGGGGTCGTGGTCACGGAAACGGGGGTGGATGTCCGGTTTGGGTCCAGGGGCCGCGCGGTGCCGTCCGCGGCGCGTAATACTACGCTCGCGAGCGCCCCGGCGGGAGGGCGCCGCGCCGGGTCGCGTCCGGCGGACGCGCGACGGAGGGGGAAGGGGCCGCGAAAAGGAGCGTCCGCGTCCCTTCCGCCGCGTCCGTGAATACCGTCTGTTTACGCGAGGAACAAGGCGCCAGCTACCCTTTTCGCCCATGGTGGGCTATTCTTCAGCGACTCCGTACTCCGCGGATCTTCTCCCCCGGAACACAGCAGGATCTTTCTGATGCGCAACAGCGTTCGACTGCCCGTTCTCCTCTGCACCCTTCTTACGGCGGCGCTCGCCGGCTGCGCGTCCAGCACCGGCCCCGGCAAGACGGCCGCGCGGCTGACCCTGAGTCCCACCGCCGTCACCCTGGGCGTGGCGGCCACGCGTCCGGTGACCGTCACGGCGTTTGACGACGACGACAAGACGATCGAGGCCGATGTGCGCTGGACCTCCAGCAACGCCACGGTGGCCGAGGTGAACGACGCCGGCGTGATCGTCGCCCGCGCTCCGGGATCGGCGGTGCTGACGGCCACGATGGACGACGCGCAGGCCCAGGTCACGGCGACCGTGGTGCCCGCGCAGATGACCGTGTGCGAGACGAACAACGCCACCGTGTGCGGCGCCTGGGTCTGGCAGAACGACCACTACGCCGGCACCTGGCAGGACGGCGCCACGGCCAACATCACGGTGACGAAGTTCGGCGCCACGGTCGAGTTCGCGCGTGTGGACTACGGCAAGAACAAGGACTTCACCGCGAGCTACACCGGCGTCGTGAACCTGGCGGCAAAGAGCGCCTCCGGCGCGGTCAAGTGGAGCATCACCGGCCAGTCGGCGACGGGCAACTGGACGGCCCAGTGGTGAGTGCCCCGCGGCACCTTCACTGAACGCAGAGCGGCGCGCCGGCAGGCGCGCCGCTCCTTTTTTGCGCCGGGTGGCGCCCTCTCATCCCGTTTCCACAAAAAGACTTGCGTCCAGAAGCTCGCTGTCCTTCTGAGGGAAGGCGCCGCGCAGAACCGTCTTGAACGCTCCAGGGGCAAAGGTGCGACTGGGAGGGACGGAGCGCGCGCCTCCTCTCAGAATGACAGCGTCCGCTTTATCGGTCCTCTATTTCCGGCTTCCGGATCACGAGGCGCCGCGGGGGGAGGGCTTCGCCACCCGCCCGTACACCTCCGCCAGCCGGCCGACGATCACGTCCCACGAAAAGCCGGCGCGCACGTCGTCGCGGCCGTGGACGCCCATCTGCCGCGCGGCGGCGGGATCGTCCATCATCCGGGAGATGGCGTCCGCCAGCGCCGGCGCGTCCCCCGGCGGCACCAGAAAGCCGTTGCGCCCGTCGCGCACGATGTCGACGATGCCGCCCGCCGCGCTGGCGATGGTCGGCTTGCCGTAGCCCATCGCCTCCAGCAGCACCACGCCCAGCCCCTCCGTGTCCCCCTTCGCGTCCACCACCGCGGGGAGCACGAACGCGTCGCAGGCGGCGATGCGCGCCTTGAGCTCGTCCTGCGTTACGAAGCCGTGAAAGACGACGCGCGCGCCCAGCCCCAGCCGCTCCGCCTGCTCCTGCAGCCGCACCCGCTCCGGCCCGTCACCCACGACGCGGAGGACCACGCGGCGCGACGGCGGCAGCGACGCGAGCGCATCCAGCAGCAGGTGCACCCCCTTCCGCTCCACCAGGCGGCCGACGAAGAGCAGCTCGAAGGGCGCGTCCGGATCCGTGCGCGGGGCGGGGAGCTCCACGAGCGGCTCCACCGTGGCGCCAAAGGGGATGATGGCGGGGTCCGCGCCGGGCACCTGCCGCCGCAGCCGCTCCGCCGTATAGGTGCTGATGGCCGTCACCGCGTCCGACCCGCGTACGATGCGGCGCAGCACGGGGGAAAGGAACGGCAGCTCCTTTTCCATCCACGTGAGCTCCACGCCAAAGAAGGTGCTCACCAGCGGCACCCCCGACGCCCGTTTCGCCGCGAGGCCGATCACGCCGTGGGGCAGGGGCCAGAAGGCGTGGATCACGGAGAACTCGCCCGAGCGCGCCAGCCGCGCCGCCGCCAGCGAGCCGGACGCCACGTAGCCGGGGACGAGCCCCATGAACACGGGGCGCTCGCGGATGCGGTCCGGCGCCGTCTGGTCGTGCGTCAGCGTTTCCCACGGCCGCGGCGCGTAGCGAAAGCGGTGCACGCGCACGCCTTCCACCGTCTGCGTCTTCAGGCCGCGGTAGGCCGGCGCGAGCACCTCCACCTCCACCCCCAGCGGCCGCAGCCGGCGGATGGTCTCCACCATCCAGGGGGTGATGACGTCGGACGGGTCCCGGGCGTACGCCGAGACCAGGTAAAGAACCTTCACTTGTGAGGGAGGGTGCGCCGCGATAGGTTGTGCATCCTGCCCAACCTACGGGCTTTTTCCAGCGGATACAAGCACTCCCCCCGGTTTCCAAGGCACGTGTCGTCGTTGGAGCGCGCGCTCGTAATCATCCCGACCTACAACGAGAGCGAAAACCTTCCTCGCCTCATCCCCTCGGTCCTTTCGCGCGACGCGCGGCTGGAGATCCTGGTGGTGGATGATGCGTCGCCCGACGGCACCGGCCGCATGGCGGAGGAGATTTCCGCCTCGGAGTCTCGGGTACACGTGCTGCACAGGGCCGGCAAGCTGGGGCTGGGTACGGCGTACCTGGACGGCTTTCGCTGGGGGCTGCAGCGCGGGTACGACGTCCTGTTCGAGATGGACGCCGACTTCTCGCACGATCCCGTGCACCTTCCCCAGTTCCTTGACGCCATCGAGAAGTACGACCTGGTGCTGGGCTCCCGCTACCTGCACGGCCGGGTCACGGTGGTCAACTGGCCCATGGGGCGGCTGCTGCTGAGCTGGTTCGCCAACATGTACGCGGGATGGGTCACGGGCCTGCCCATCGCCGACGCCACGGGCGGCTTCAAGTGCTTTCGCCGCGAGGTCCTGGCCGCCATCGACCTCGATCGCGTCGAGTCCAACGGTTACGCGTTCCAGATCGAGATGAGCTTTCGCGCCTGGAAAAAGGGCTTTCGCCTGGGCGAGATCCCCATCATGTTCGTGGACCGCGACCAGGGCGAGAGCAAGATGAGCAAGAAGATCGTCCGCGAAGCCGTCTGGCGCGTCTGGCGGCTGCGGTTCCTGGCGCTGGTCGGCCGCCTGGAGAGCAAGAAGACGTCGGTGACGAGCACCTGATCCCGGTACCGAATCTGCGGAAACTGTCGCTCTGAGAATCTGCCGAACCTGTCATTCTGAGGGAGGCGCCGCGCGAGTCCTTCTTCTCGCCGGAAAGCCTGGCGCCGACCGAAGAATCTCTATGCTGGGCGGCCGAATCTTTCCGCCGGGAGGTTTCCCGGGTGTTCCTCGGAGTGGGGATAACGGATCTTGACACTTGATGCCGGGCACCTGAACCTCTCCTCCACACACGTTCCGATCATCCCGCACCCGGTCTGATGTCCGAACCCTCCGAAGCCGCCGCACGCTTCGTCCGCGCGCTCGCCTCCCTCGTGCTGCACGAGGGCGATGCTTCCGCGCACGCGCATGAGGCCCACGCCGCGCTGCAGGAGGTGCTGGCTACCCAGAAGAGCCTGGTGCTGGACGTACAGTTTACCGGCTTTTCGCAGAAGGGGCACCTGGTCGGCGGGGTGGATCCGCTCGTCCTGCGCGCGTCCGGGCACCTGATCACGCTGCGCCTGAACCGCGTCGGCTTCACCCCCGACGCGTCCGTCGAGGACCTGGAGACCTTCGGCTCGATCGTCTCGCGCTCGTCCGTCGAGCTGGGCGTGGCGGGCGCCATCGGCGCGCTGGTGCTGGCACAGCCGCATGGCCTGTACGCCAGCACCGGGGCAGGGGACGTCTATAAGCCCCCCACCCGCACCCCCGCCGCGCCCGCGCCCTCCGCCGAGCCCGCGCCGTCCCCGCCCGAATCCGCCGCGCCCGCTGCTGAAGCCGCCGCCGAGACGCCGGGAACGTCGGATGGGGAAGCACCCGCGGCCACGCCGGCGCCGGGCGGGCCGGGGATGCCGTGGGACGAGGAAATGGAGAGCACAGAGCTCGCCGAGTTCGAGTTCATCGACGATGTTGCGGAGCTGTCCGGCGCGCCGGCGGCGGAAGCGGGGCAGCCCAACGCACCGTCCAGTTTTGCGAGGGCGGGGGATACCGCCGGGCGCGAGGAGCCGCCCAGCAGCGACATGTACCACTTCTTCCGCACCACCGACCACAGCGACCAGCAGGCCGAGGCGCTGCCGCGGCTGCTGCACGAAGCGTCCACCGTAACGCGCTTCGACGAGCTGGCCGACAGCGCCGCGCGCACCGCGCTCACGCTGCTCAAGACCGACGCGCACGGGCAGGCCATCGAGCTGCTCGACGCGCTGATCCGCGAGGCTGAGCGGCCCGACCGCACGCGCTTCTTTCGCGAGAGCGCGCTGCAGGCGTTGCGGCGTGCGGGGACCACGGCCACGCTGCAGCGGCTGCTGGACCAGCTGCCGTACGCCGGCGCCGACCGCGACCGCATCCTGCGCTTCTTCGTCTTCCTGGGCGCCGACGCGCTGCTGATGCTCGAGGGGCTGCTGTACCGCGGCGGCGATCCCGAGCTGCGCGCCTCCATCTTCCGCGCGCTGCTCGGCGTGGAGGGCACGGCCGACCGGCTGATCTCGCACGCCGTGCAGGACCCCAACCCGGTGCGCACCCGCACGCTGCTGGAGCTGGCGTCGGGGGGCGGCACCGACCCCGAGATCGCGCGCCGGTGGGCGGGGGAGGCCGCCGCGCACCGCGACGCCGCCGTACGCGTGGATGCCGCCCGCACCTCGGCCGCGCAGGGTGGCCGCGGCGCCCTGCGCATCCTGGTGGATCTGCTGAACGACCCCGAGCGCCTGGTGCGCCGCGAGGCCATCGCGGGGCTGGGCACACTGGGCGAATCCGCCGCCGTCCCGTTCCTCGCGCGTCTGCTCAACGAGAGCGACGAAGAGCTGCAGGCCGCCGCCGCCGCGTCGCTGGGCCGCATCGGCAGCGGAGACGCGCTGCCGGCGCTGCTGGGCGTGGTGCAGAAGCGCTCGCTGCTGCAGCTCAAGAAGGCCACGCGCGGCAAGGTTGCCGCCCTCCACGCCATCGCGAAGATCGACACCCCCGCCGCCCGCGAGGCCCTCGCCTCCATCTCCCAGGGCCGCGACGAGCTGGCCGAGGAAGCCCGCCGCATCCTGGCGACCGCGGGGTAGGATCTCCGAGCGAGGCCAGGACCCCTCACCGCGTCGCCAACTCCGCTCCCAAGCGATTGAAATCGCGGCTACAACCTCACAAGTCCGCCTGCGCGGACTCGGCGGCCCGAGGGCATGCGGGCGTCCCACGCACCATCGCGTCCGCAGCCAGGACGATCCCAGCCTCCACGCGCCTCTCGCGAAAACATGTCATTTCGAAGGAGCGCCACTCCAGACCCGGTCCTTCGCGACCCGGTTGGCGCGCGACTGAGAAATCTACTCTCGGGCTCCTCGAAATTCGTCGCGCACCCGGATCCCGAACAATCCGCCGTTTTTGCAGGGCCGCAATGACACACCTGGGGCGCCGGCGCCCCGCAGTGCCTGACGCAGAGGCGAATCGGCTTCCGAGACTCCAACCCCGAAAATCCGGCTTTCGAGAATCGCGCAGGACGCAAAAACGCGCGTGAGCGAGGCCCTCGGCACATCCCGGGAGGCTCAGACGCGATCCTGGGGCATTTTCGGCGTTCGAGCCCGTTGAGGTGAAGCCCCGCGTAGTTTTGCGGGGCTTTCCGCTGTTGTTGCGGCGGCTTCAGCCGCTCCGGCCGGGCAGGGCACCCCGCGTAAATCGAATCCCCTCAAGCAGTTGAAGCCTCGTTCGGCGAGAAACGAGCCGGGACGAGGCTTGTCGCTGTCCCAGCAGCGGATTCATCCGCTCATCTCCGCTCATCTGGAGCCGCGGACGCGCATCGTCCGTCCAGGCGTTGGCGGCACCCGTACAACCTCACGCGACAGCCTCGAAAGCGGGGAATCCACACATCTCCACGCCACATCTCGCTTTTCCACATCTATCCACAACCCGTAGTTTACATAATGCATATTATACGAAGTGGAGTGAAGCTTGCGCTTGGGATGCATCCCAAGTCATCCCGCACCGAAAACCGGGTTCCGGACTTGGCGACGCATCCCAGGTTCAGGAGCTACACCATGGCACGCGCGATCTGGAAAGGCAGCATCAGCTTCGGCCTCGTGAACATCCCCGTGGGGCTGTTCTCGGCCGCCTCGCCGGACGAGCTGAGCTTTCGGCAGCTGGACAAGCGCAACATGTCGCCCATCGGCTACAAGAAGTACAACAAGAACACCGGCGACGACGTCGAGAGCGACGAGATCGTAAAAGGCTACGAATACGAGAGCGGCCACTACGTGGTCCTGAGCGACGAGGACCTGCGCCGCGCCAACCCCGAAAAAACCCAGACCGTCGAGATCACCGACTTCGTCGACCTGGACGAGATCGAGGCGGTCTACTTCGACAAGCCGTACTACCTGGCCCCCACCACCAAGAACAAGAAGGGCTACGCGCTGCTGCGCGAGGCGCTCAAGCGCACCCGCAAGGTGGGCATCGCCAAGGTGGTCATCCGTTCCCGCGAATACCTCTCCGCCGTGGTCCCCCAGGGCGACGTGCTGCTGCTGGAGATCCTGCGCTACCCGCACGAGATCCGCTCCGCCGACGACCTGGAGGTGCCGCAGGGCGACATCCAGTCCCTGGGCGTGAACGAGCGCGAGCTGGAGATGGCCGAGCGCCTGGTCGAGGGGATGACGGCGGAGTGGGATCCGTCCCGGTACCAGGACACCTACCGCGACGACCTGATGCAGCTCATCCAGGCGCGCATCGAGAGCGGCCAGACCGACGCCCCCGACGAGACGCCGGTGGCGGAGGTCGACGCCGAAAAGAGCGAGGTGATCGACATCATGGCCCTGCTCAAGCGCAGCGTGGAAGCCACCGGCCGCGGCCAGCGCATCGCCGCCGACACCGAGCGCGCCCCCGCCGCCAAGAAGCCGAAGAAAGGCGCCGCGAAGCTGGAGGCGCCCAAGACGGACGACGAGCCCCTGCCCTGGGAGGACGAGGCGCCCGCCAAGCCGGCGGCGAAGCCCGCCCGCGTTCCCGCCGCCAAGGCCCCGAAGCCGAAGGACGAGCCGCTTCCGTGGGAGGACGACGCGCCCGCCCGGCCGGCCCGGCCCCTGCGCGCCGCCGCCAGGGAGGCGGAGAAGCCGGCCAAGCCCGCGACCGCGGCGTCCAAACCGCGCGCCAAGCAGCGCAAGACCGCCTGAAGGGGCGCGCCTGAATGGGTCTCGACGAATACAAGCGCAAGCGCGACTTTCGCGTCACCGCGGAGCCGGAAGGGCACGTCCACCCCCAGGGGGACGTGCTTTCCTTCTGCATCCAGAAGCACGCCGCCAGCCACCTTCACTTCGATTTCCGCCTGGAGCTGGACGGCGTGCTGAAGAGCTGGGCCGTCCCCAAGGGGCCCAGCCTGGACCCGTCCGTCAAGCGCCTGGCCGTCCACGTCGAGGACCACCCCATCGAGTACGGCGTCTTCGAGGGGATCATCCCCAAAAAGGAGTACGGCGGCGGCACGGTGATGCTGTGGGACCGCGGCACCTGGACGCCGGACGACGATGCCCACAAGGGGTACAGGAAGGGCCACCTGCGCTTTCACCTGCAGGGTGAGCGGCTTTCCGGCGGATGGCACCTGGTGCGCTCCCGCCGCGGCGAAGAGGGCCAGAAGGAGCAGTGGCTGCTGTTCAAGGACGATGACGACGTGGCGCGCCCCGAGGCCGAAGGGATCGTCACCGAGGAGTTCATGACCAGCGTCGACACCGGGCGGACGATGGAGGAGATCGCCGCGGACAAGGACGCCAGCTGGGACTCCCGCGCCCCCGCCGCCGAGGCCATGACGCGCCACGGCGAGCCCTCGAAGGCCCGCCCCGCGGCCAGGAAGCCCGCCGCGAAGGGATCGGCCGCCTCCCGCGCGAAAAAAGCGGCGGACTCCCCCGCCCCCGCCGTCCCCGGCGCGAAGAAGGCCGCGTTCCCCAAGCCCTTCACCCCGCAGCTGGCCACGCTGGTGGACGAGGTGCCCGCCGGCGACGACTGGATCCACGAGCTCAAGTACGACGGCTACCGTCTCGTCGCGATGGTGCAGCGGGGCAAGGCGCGCCTCATCACCCGCAACGGCAACGACTGGACGGACAAGTTTCCCGCCGTCCGCGACGCGCTCGCGAAGCTGCCAGCGAAGTCCGCCGTGCTGGACGGCGAGCTCGTCGTGCTCACCGAGCGCGGGACGACCAGCTTCCAGGCGCTGCAGAACGTGCTGAGCTCCGGGCGCGGCGGCGACCTGGTGTTCTACGCCTTCGACCTCCCCTACCTGGACGGGATGGACCTGCGCCCGGCGTCCCTGCTGGACCGCAAGGCGGCGCTGCGCACGCTGCTGGCGGCGAACGGCGGGCCGGTCCGCTTCAGCGATCACATCCAGGGCGCGGGGGGCGAGTTCTACCGGCAGGCGTGCGGGATGGGACTGGAAGGAATCATCAGCAAGCGCGCCGATTCCCGCTATCAGCACAAGCGCAACAACGACTGGCTGAAGGTAAAGTGCCTGCTGCGCCAGGAGTTCGTGATCGGTGGATTCACCGAGCCCCGCGGCTCCCGCTCGCACTTCGGCGCGCTGCTGCTGGGCGTGCACGATGAAAAGGGCGACCTCGTCTACGCCGGCAAGGTGGGCACCGGCTTCGACGAGTCGCGGCTGCGCGACGTGTACGCGCGGCTCAAGGCGCTGGAGCGGGCGGATTCGCCCTTCGTCAACCACGGCCGCAAGGGGCGCAAGCTGGCCGGCGTGCACTGGATCGACCCGGCGCTGGTCTGCGAGATCGCGTTCACCGAGTGGACGGAGGAAGGCATCCTCCGCCACCCCGTCTTCCAGGGGCTGCGCGAGGACAAGGACCCGGCCGACGTCGTGCGCGAGAACCCGGCGCACCTTCCCGCGGGCGAGACCGCGGACGCATCGAAGCGCGCCGGCCGCGCCCGCGCCGCGGAGCACGCGGCGTCGCGCACGGCGGACCGCGACGCGCCCCCCGCCCCGCGCTCGCGCCCCGTTCCGCCCTCCACCCGCCGGACGAATCCGCGGCGTGGCAAGGGCGAGGACACCGAGGTGCTGGGCGTGCGGCTTACGAGCCCGGAAAAGGTGCTCTACCCTGCCCTGGGCATCACCAAGCTGGAGCTGGCGCACTACTACGAGACGGTGGGCCCGTGGATCCTGCCGTACATCAAGGACCGCCCGCTCACCCTGGTGCGCTGCCCCGACGGCGTGGGCGGCGACTGCTTCTACCAGAAGCACGGCGACCAGCACTTTCACGAGTCCATCGGCCGCACCACCATCGCGGAGAACGACGGCGACGAGAAGGTCTACACCTACGTAGATTCCGCCGCGGCGCTCGTCGGCATGGTGCAGATGGGGGTGATCGAGCTGCACACGTCCAACGCCCGGCGCGACAACTTCGAGCGCCCGGACCAGTTCGTCATCGACCTTGACCCCGCCGCGGACGTGCCCTGGGCGCGCACCGTGGCCTCCGCCTTCCAGGTGCGCGACCGGCTGGCGGAGATCGGCCTGGACAGCTGGGTCAAGACCACGGGCGGCAAGGGGTTGCACGTGGTCGTCCCCCTGGCCCGCCGCCACGGCTGGGACGAGATCAAGGAGTTCACCAGAGCGTTCTCGACGGACCTGAGCGCGCGCAACCCCGGCAAGTACCTTACGAAGGCGAACATCGCGGCGCGCAAAGGAAAGATCTTCATCGACTACCTGCGCAACGGCCGCGGCGCCACGGCCATCAGCGCTTTCTGCGTGCGCTCCAAGCCCACGGCCGCCATCTCCGTCCCGCTGTCGTGGGAGGAGCTGAGCCCGTCGCTGGATCCCGACGCCTTCACTCCGGAAGCCGTCATCCGCCGCGTCGCCAAGCTCAAGCGCGACCCGTGGGACGGCTTCTGGACGTCGAGCCAGTCCATCACCAAGGCGATGCGCACCGCGGTGGGGATGAAGTCGTAGCGGCAGCGTGATTCCCTGGCGGGGTGTTGCCACACCTTCGCGTTGACTTGCTGAGGGAATTCCGCTTTCGCTGTGCGCGGTCCGGGAAGAAAGAGGATCGCTGTCATTCTGAGGAAGGCGCCGCGCGAATCCGTCTTCTCGCCTGGTTCCATGGCGCCGACCGAAGAATCTCCCGCGGCTACGGTGCGGTCCGTCGAGCGCGTGCCCTTCGCCCAAAACCATCGTGACCGACGGGACTGCGCGCCCATCGGGCAGATTCTTCGGTCGGCGCGCAGGCCCTGGACCCATGAAGACGAGGTTGCGCGGCGCCGCCCTCAGAATGACAGTGATCTTCCACACAAACCGCCGCCCCGGTGCTCCGGGACGGCGGTCTTGTTTCGTGGATGGGAGCGGGCTACGGTTGCGCGGGGGCGGTCCCCTGCCCCGCCAACAGCGCCTCCAGCCGCTCGATGCGGGCGCGCAGCTCGGCATTCTCCGCCTGCAGCGCGTCCGTGCGCGCCGTGAGCGCCTGCACCGCGGCCAGGTTCACGCCGTCGATGTCGATGGAGCTGATCATCAGTTCGCTCTCGCCGAGGCCGAACGCGGCGTAGAAGTCCTGCGCCATGGGGCCCATGTGGCGGATGGACCGCTCCTGCGCCAGGTAGTTCCAGGTGGTCACCGGCACCGCGCGCAGGCGGCCCAGCAGGTCCTCGCCGTCGATCCCCAGGAAGTTCTCCTTGCGGTTGCGGTCGGAGACGACGCTCCACGCGGAGCCTCCCGCCGCCAGCTGCACGCCCGCCGTCAGCCCCTGGTTGGTGAAGATCCGTACGCCGCCGCAGCCGCGCATGGTGATCTGGTTGTTGGCGGTGGCATACACCGAGTCTGACGAAAAGCCGGCGCAGCCGTCGCCCAGTACGATGCTCCCCTGGCGGTTGGCCGTGCGCGCGTTCTTGCCGATGGCCACGGAGAACTGTCCGCTGGCGCTGTTCTGCAGGCCGATCGCCACGCCGAAGTTGCCGTTGGCGATGCTGGGCCCGAGCACGATCGAGGCAAGACCGCCCGCGATGGAGCTGGGCCCCAGGGCCAGCGCGTCGTCGTTCGTCGCCTGCGCGCCGCTGCCGATGGCCACGGCGCCCACCGCCGAGGCGGTGCCGTTGAAGGCAAGGGCGCGGTCCGCGCTGGCGGTTGCCTCGTTGCCCAGCGCGACCGACGCCTCACCGCTGGCGGTGGTGTTCTGGCCAAAGGCCGTGGACGCAAAGCCCACGCTCCCCGCGTCCCACTGCGAGCTGTTCACCTCGCCCGCGCGCACCGCGGCCCGTGCCGGGTACCACATCATCCGCACCCCCGCCCCGCTGTCGGGGATGTTGCCGGTGTTCGCGGTTCCGGCGGCCACGAAGCCGTTGTCGTTCTCCAGGTCGTACGCGCCCGCGGCGTTGGTGGGCACCACGCC
>DASTVC010000677.1:0-9788 GCA_035759295.1 Longimicrobium sp.
GCCCCGCGCGCGCCGCCGGCGTGTTGGGGCCCACGTCGATCACCAGCGCGCCGCCCTGCACGTTGTCGAAGTAGCGGCGCAGCCCGTCGTTCATCTCCGCCAGCTCGGCGCCGGCCGCGGCGCGGCGGCCCAGCTCCATGAAGAACGGGCGGTCCATCGCCCCCAGCGCGCCCTCCAGCCCTTCCACCTGCGCGTCGATGTCGAACGTCGCGCCCTCCAGCCCCTCGAGCCGCCCTTCCAGGTGCTCCAGCGCCTCCAGGTCAGGCCCCTCCAGGTGGAACTCCATGTTGGGCATGCGCTGGATGAACACGTTGGCGCTGTCGGAGAACAGGGTGATCAGCGAGTCCATGTGGATGCGCATCTCGCCGCCGTCCAGCTCCATCAGCCGCGTCTGCAGGCTGTCGATGCGCATGGTGAGCGCCTGCAGCGGAATGCTGTCCGGGCCCACGAAGATCATGCGTCCCTCCCCGTTGCCCGGGCGCATGATGCCGATCCGCGTGGCCGTGCGTGCCGGCCGGCGCGCCGCCACGACCGACACCTCACGCTCGTCGTCGCCGCGGCGCAGGCGGAGCACCACCGTGTCGCCGGCCTTCAGCTCGTCAGGCAGCTCGTCGTACGCCTCATCGGCGTCGCGGCCGTTGATGCGGATCACCAAGTCGCCTTCGTGCACGCCCGCGGCGGCGGCGGGGGAGCCGCGGCGCACCTCGATGATGCGCACGCCGCCGTCGTCGCGCGACCCGAACACCACCCCGATCATCCCCGGGCAGGGGCAGTCGTCGTCGTCCTGCGCCCGGGCCACGCCGGGAATCGCCAGCGCCGCCGCCAGCAGCGGCAGCCATACGTTGCGGAACTTCATCTCTCTGTCTCCGTTGTCGCTATCAGGTCAGAACCACTCGGTGGATGCATCACGGTCCATCTCGCGGCGCACGGCATCGCGCTCCGCCACGGCGGCCAGGTGGTACCCGTTGATCACGGGGTCGCCCGGCACGCGGTCCAGCGCTTCGGCCGTCAGCTGCACCAGCCGGTCGAGCGCGGCCAGCCGCGTCTCCGATGTGTTGCCCGACGCCGGGTCGGCGATGGCGGCCAGCCGCTGCAGCGCGGCCATGTACGCCGCCTGCGCCTGCATCAGCTCCCGCGCGGCCCGGTCCGCCTCCGCCGCCGTCGCCCGCCGCGGGACCGTCCGCCGGGGCGCCACGGCCTTCGGCGCGGCGGGCGGATCCGTCGTTTCGCCATTCATCGCCAGGCGGGCGCCGTTTCCATCCGCCTGCACGGCGGGCGCGTCCGTCACGTAGGTCACCTCCGGCGCGCTCGTCAGCGCGGCGGGGCGAGCGGCGGTGCGCGGCGCCGCGGCCGGCGCGGAATCCAGCGTGGCGAGCGAGCGGGCTTGCGGCGTGCGCCAGAGCGCCGCGCCCGCCGCGCCGCCCATCAGGAACAGGGCGAGCGACGCGGCGATGCGCAGGTGCACGCGGCTGAACCCCAGCGGCCGCGCCTTCGCCGGCGTGCGGATCAGCTTCTCTTCCAGCAGTTGAGCCTCCAGCGCCGCCCAGAGCGCGGGCGGCACCTCGGGATCGTCCAGCGAGGCCAGCGCCTCGGTCTGGGCGCGCATCTCGGCCAGCTCGCGGCGGCAGACCAGGCAGCCGCGCAGGTGCTCGGCCTCGGCGGGCTCCGCGGGCTCGTCCACCAGGCGGGCGAGCGCCTCCAGATCTAGATGCTGCATGCCATCTCCTCTTCTGCGAGCTCTTCTTCGGGCTGCGGCGTGAGCAGCCGGCGCATCCGCGCGCGTGCCTTGAACAGCTGGCTCTTGCACGTCCCCGGGTTCACGCCCAGCATCTGCCCGATCTCTTCGTGCGTGTAGCCTTCCACGTCGTGCAGCACCAGCACCTTGCGCATCCCTTCGGGCAGGCGCTCCATCGCCTTGTCCAGCTTGAGGCGAAGGACGGTGTGCTCCGCGGCCGGGCGCACGGAGAAGCTGTCGTCCATGGGCGCCTCGCGCCCCGCCTTGCGCATCCGCGAGCGGCGGCCGTGCAGGGCGCTGTTGACGGCGATGCGGTGCAGCCACGTGGTGAAGCGCGAGTCGCCGCGAAAGGTGGGAAGGGCGCGGATGGCCCGTACCCACGCTTCCTGCGCCCAGTCTTCGGCCAGCGCTTCGTCGTGGCCGGCCAGGCGTTTGACGACGGCGTACACCCGCCCGGCGTGGCGCTGGTAAAGCTCGCGCACCGCGCCGCCGTCGCCCTGCCTGGCCTGCTGGATGAGAAGGTTGTCGTCCATGATCCGTTCACGGGTCCGGCGTGTGTGATGCCGGCGGTCCGGAGAGGGTTGCCCGTGGGATAGGGGATAGGGGATAGGGGACAGGTTACAGGGGACAGGAAATCGTCGCCGGGGGGATTCTGCCGCGCGGCGGCGCCCCCCATCCCCGGCCCTTCCCCCACAAACTGCGTGGGGGAAGGGAGAATTCGATCCCGCCTCGGCGCGCATCGCAGCCGCGGACTCACCACCCCGCCCCCGCAGTTTGGGGGAGGGGTCGCCGGCCGTCGCGAGGAACGAGCGAAAGGCCCGGCGGGGGTGAGGGCTCCGCGGGTCGCGTCCCTTCCTACAAGTGCACACAGTCGCCGTACCCTTCGGCAACTCTTTGGATTATCCTTCTACGATGCCGCACCGCGGCCACTTACGCACTCACGCACTTCCGCACTCACGCACTTCCGCACTCACGCACTTTCTGGCCGTGCATCCCCGCATCCTCCTCGCCGACTGCGACTCCTACTTCGTCCGGTGCGCCATGCTGGCGGATCCGGAGGGGGCGGGAAAGTCGGACCTGGTGATCGTGGGGGGAAGCGCCAGCACGCGCGGCGTGGTGACGTCCGCATCCTACGCCGCGCGAAAGTACGGCGTTCACGCGGGGATGCCGATGGGCGCGGCCATCCGCCTGTGTCCGAAAGCGGTGGTGGTACCCGTGCCGGGCGAGATGGTGTCGCGCAAGCACCACGAGGTGCGCGCGGTGCTGGACGAGTTCTCGCCCGTAGTCGAGGCGGCCAGCGTAGACGAGTTCTACCTGGACCTTACCGGCACGGAGATGCTGTACCACGGCGAGCCGCTGGAAGAAACGGCGCGCCGGATACAGCAGGCGGTGATGGACCGCACCGGCATCAGCATCTCCATCGGGGGCGCCACGGGACGAACGCTGGCGAAGATGGCGGCGTCCGTCAACAAGCCGTTCGGCGTGCACATCGTTCCGCCGGGGGGCGAGGCGGAGTTCATGGCGCGCTTCGACCTGGCCGACATCCCCGGCGTGGGCCCCGCGCTGGCGGATTCGCTGCGGCGGCGCGGCGCCGTCACCGTGCGCGACCTGGTCCCCATCGACCTGCCCACTTTGGTCTCCTGGCTGGGCGACTCGCGCGCCGAGTGGCTGTACCACCTGTCGCGCGGCGAGGACCACGGCCGCGTCACCACGCGCCGCCCGCAGAAGTCCGTCTCGCACGAGCGCACCTTCGCCCGGGACGTCGCCGATCCCGAGGAGCTGGAGACGCGGCTGATGATGCTGGCCGTGGACACCGGCGCCTCGCTGCGCGCCGAGGGGCTGCGCGCGCGCACGGTGACGGTGCGCGTCCGCTATGCCGATTTCACCGACAAGTCCGCCGCCCGCACCGCCCCCGACCCCATCGAGAGCGACCGCGCCATCTTCACCATCGCCCGCGAGCTGCTGCGCGGCCTGCTGGCGCGGCGCGGCGGCGGCGTGCGGCTGCTGGGCGTGGGCGTGTCGAAGCTGGTGGGGGACGAGGAGGAGGACCTGGTGCTGTTCGACGATCCGCCCGGCGGGCCGGAGACGGAGCGCGACCGCACGCTGGCGCAGGCGGCGGACCGGCTGCGCGGCCGCTTCGGCAAGGGCGCGCTGGTCCCCGCCCGCATCGTCAAGCGCTCGCCGAAGGACGGCACCCGCGGCCGCGGCGGCTCGCAGGAGTGATGGCGGATGATAGCGAGTGAGGTCGAAGCCGTTGGCTCTTCGAAGGAGTGCCCGCGCGCAAATTCTTGATCCACAAATGTTTGCCACGTATCCTGAATCCGCTTCACCTCATCCTTCACCCGCGCCCCCGGCCCGCCGCGAAGTTCCCGGCGCGTGAAACATGGCCGGGCGGCGCACCGTAATCCCGCGTGCCCGCAACGAGTTGCCGCCGGACGCACACCGCGACCGGCACCTGCGGGCAACCCTGCAGACAGGCTTACATGGCACTCCGATCCACACCCGTCAGCACCCGCAGCGTCAAGCCGGTCCTGGTGGCCGGTGGCGTGCTGGCCGCCCTGCTGTTCACCATGCTCCTGCTCTCCGGGAGCTTTACCCGCGTGGACAGCACCGAGCACTGCGTGCTCACCCGCTACGGAACGGTGATCAAGCGCAAGATGCCCACGGGGCTCAACTTTACGCCCCTGTCCGAGCCCACCTGCTTCGGGATGACGCAGCGCAACTTTCCCGACAACGCCGAGGGCAAGGAAGTCATCCAGGCCACCACGGCCGACCCGGTGACGGTGGAGGGGGACGTGGCGGTGACGTGGAGCTACAACCCGGGCTCCATCCACCAGGTGTTCCTGGACAAGCGCACCCCCGAAGCGGCGGAGACCGAGGTGCTGAACGCGGTGCGCGAGGGGTACCGCAACGCGCTGAACGCGTGGACGGTCAACCGCATCTTCTCCGCGGAGCGCGCGCGGCTTTCCGAAGACGTGCGCCAGCAGATCCAGGCCAAGCTGGGCAACCGCGCCACCATTCACCAGGTGTTCGTGCGCGACATCCGCATTCCGCCGCAGATCGAGCAGGCGCGCATCGAGGCGGCGCGGCAGGCGCAGGTGCTGGACCGCGCGCAGAAGCAGTTCACCATCGACAGCGTGAACGCCCGCGCCCAGCTGCTCAAGGCCGAAGCCGACGCCCGCGCCAAGGAGCTGGAGGCGCGCTCCTACGCGTCCAACCCCGCGCTGCTACAGCTGGAGGCGGCGAAGGCGATGAGCCAGGGGCTGGCGCAGGCGTGCCGCGGCGTGCAGACCTGCGTGATCGGCGGGAGCGTGATGGACACCTGGCAGCGGCCCACGCCGTGATCGGGCTGGCGGTCTTTCTCCTCCTGGGCATGCTGGGCGGCGGCGCGGTGCTTACGCTGGTGTCGGCGTTCAACCAGATCGCCGCGCTGCGCCAGCAGGTGGCCGCGCTGGAGCGTGAGCGCGCGCAGGACCGCGAGCTGCTGGAGGCGGTGCTGCTGGAAGATCCCGGCAAGGTCCGCCGCCTGATGGGCCGCCCGCCGGGCTGAGCGCGGACGATGGATGATGAGAAGACCCCCGCCGGGCCACTGCCCGCCGGGGGTCTTTCCGTTCCGTCCGCCACGCCCGCCGCTCGGCGCGCGAGCGCCTAGGCGCACGATTCATCGCGGATGCCAGTTCACGCCGAACTGGACGCGGTAGTGCGAGTAGGGAAAGCCCTCCGCGAACACGATCGTCTCGTCGTCCGTGTCCGCGTCGGTGAACGCGCCCATGGTGGCCTGCACGGCCAGCAGCATGGCCCACCGGTAGGTGTAGAAGTACTGGAAGCCGCCGCCCACCGTGAGCCCGCCGCCGGACACGGTCACCGTCTCGCCCTCGAACTCGCCGTCCTCCGTCGTCATCACCGCGGAGAGGGCGGCGTTGATGAAAGGGCGCATGCGCATGAACTCGTTACCGAAATTCATCCGCGCGCCCAGGTCCACCGTCGCCAGCTCGTAGTCTTCGCCCACCGCCGCGGGGTTGTCGGGGTCGTAGTCGATGTAGCCGCCGTCCACCGTGCCGTACAGCGCGACGCGGTCGTTGAAGCCCCAGCCCACGGTGAGCCCCAGCCCCATCCCCTGCTCGGAGAACGTCTCTTCGCCCACGCCGTCCAGCCCCATGGGCACGGCCTGCAGGCCGATCAGCAGGCCGGTGTTGTCGGATTCCTGCGCTCGCAGGGCCCCCGTCTGCAGCGCCGCGCCCGCAAGCGCGGCAGCCACGATCTTGCGAATCATCTCACTCCCCTTGAAAGCAGGATGATGGTGTGGATGTGAACGGATCGGCGCGGATCAGAAGCGCAGCCGCAGCCCCACGTCCGCGCGTACGTGGCGCACGCGCAGCAGCTCGCCGTCCGCGGCGCCGCCGCCGTGCTGGTAGCGCGTCCACAGCACGCCCGGCGTGAGCGTGAGGCCGCGTGCCAGCGGAAAGGCCAGCCCCGCGCCCGCCTCCCATCCGCGCTTCGCGTCTTCGCTCAGCGTCTCCCCTTCCAACTGGTGCGCCACGACGCCCGCGCGGATCCACGGGTCGATGGGAAGAAGCGGCGTGGGGATGGCGATGCGGATGCCCAACGCGAAGCCGGCGTCGGTCGCGTGGCCCTCCGCGTTGTCCCAGCCGAAGCGGTTCCACTGGTACGCGCCGTAGACGCCCACCAGCGGCAGCGCGTGCCACGTGCCCGAAACCTCTCCCGCCGGGCCGCCCTTCACCGCGTCGCGGAACTCGCCCGCCGGCAGCGCGGCCCCGCCCCGCGCCTCCAGCGAGAGGGGAAGCACCTGCGCGGCGAGCGGATCGGCCGCGCAGGCGAGCGCCAGGACGGCCAGGATTCGGTGGATGAGCGACATCGGGAGATGCGAATGCGGGACGGATGCGGAATGATGTCGCCGGTCGTGGAACGTTCGAGCGCCGCGGGACAGGACAATCGCGAAACCGATCCATCGGGACAGGAAAAAGCCGCCGGGCACGCTGCAAGGCGTGCCCGGCGGCTTTTCATCCACTCAGCCGATCAGAGCCGGATGCCCACGCGGATGCCGAAGACGGGATCCGCCTCGTCAACGAACACGTGCTGCAGCTCGCCGCCCACGGTGAACATCCCGAGCCCCACGTTCACGCCGGCGCGCACGCCGAAGTCCGTCTCCGTCTGGTCCTCGAAGATCGGGTCGTCGTCCGGCACGTCCAGCCGCGAGATCACCAGCGCGGGCACCACGTAGCCGGATACCGACGGGCCCACCGGAATGCCCAGGCTGCCGCCGATGCCGACGCCCAGGGGGATCTGCATGATCGTCACGTCCTCTTCGGAGGCCCAGTTCACCTCGCCCACGGGGCAAACCGACACCTTGGGTCCGATCATCAGGCCCAGCGAGGCGACCTCGAATGCCGCACCCACGCGGTACACGTTCGTATCGGAGTCGTCGATGCCGTCAACCGAGACCACGTTCAGGCCGCCGAACACCGACAGCGGGCCGGCGGCATTGTAGGCGGCCTCGACGCCGAACGAGTCGCCGCCGTCGGGGAAGTCGGCCCGGCCGCCGAAGTAGAAGCCTCCCTCGGACGAGGGGAACCCGGCGCAGATCTGCGCCGACGCGGGGGCCACCAGGGCGACGGTGGCCAGAGCTGCAACGAACCCGGCGGTTGCTTTCTTCATCGCTGTCTCTCTGGGTTTAAGCGATTTCGTGCGCCCAACCGCTGCGCGTGACCGGAAAGGGCTTCCGGCAGGGCCACGAATATGGGTTTCGCGGCTCCGTGCGTCAAACACGCTGCAATGGAACAGTTCTGGATTGCGGAAGGTTCCCTCGTCCGGCGAAGAACGCCCGCGTCAGACGTCCAGCATCCGCAGCGACGAGCGGCCGGCGGGGCCCAGCTGGGCAAAGGTGCACTGCTCCGGCGCCTTGTCGGGGCGCCAGCGGTAGAAGCGCGTGCCGTGGCGAAAGCGCCCGCCGGTGAAGGCGTCGTATCCCACCTCCACCACCAGCTCCGGCGCCAGCGGCTCCCACTCCGTGCTGCGCGGGTTCATGGCGCTCCAGCGGCTGGGACCGCCCGGCGCGGAGCCCGTAAAGCCCGGCGCGCGCTTCAGCGCTTCGAGCTTCGGCGTCAGCTCCCTCCGATCCTCGCGGCTGATGGTGCTGCAGAAGCCCACGTGGTGAAGCAGCCCGTCTTCCCCGTACAACCCCAGCAGCAGCGAGCCCACGATCGGCTCCTTCTGCGCGTAGCGAAAGCCGCCGACCACGCACTCCACCGTGCGCACGTTCTTTACCTTCACCATCCCCGCGCGCTCGCCAGAGAGGTAGGGCAGGTCCAGCCGCTTGGCCATCACCCCGTCCAGCCCGCGCTCCCCCTGCTCCAGCCACGCCTTCGCCTTCTTCTCGTCCGTCGTGGCCGGCGACAATCGCACCCGCTCGCCGAAGAACTGTCCCGCGAACGCCTCCAGCTTCTCGCGCCGCTCCGCCAGCGGCCGGTCCGTCAGCGCCCCGCCGCGCGGCCCCAGCAGCAGGTCGAACGCGACCACCAGCGCCGGATGCGCGGCCGCCAGCTTCTGCACGCGGCTGGCGGCGGGGTGCAGGCGCAGCTGCAGCTCCTCGAACGACAGGGTGTCGCCGACCGGGACCACGATCTCGCCGTCGAGCACGAAGCGCTTCGCTCCGAGCGACTTCAGGGCATCTACCACATCCGGAAAGTAGCGGCCCAGCGGCTTGCCGGACTTGGAGCGCAGGTCCACCTCGTCGCCGTCGCGAAAGGCCAGGCAGCGGAAGCCGTCCCACTTGGGCTCGTACTGCCAGCCGTCGCCGCCGGGAAGCTCGTTCGCCTGCTCGCTCTCCGCGACGGCGTAGCTGATGGGGATGGGGAGGGTCACAGCAGGTCGCCCAGGTCGAAGCGGCCCCGTTTCGCCAGGACGGGCTTCCACAGGTCGCCCGTGCGGCGGATGCGCTCGGGGGCGTTCCTCAGCGTGAACTCCTCCAGCTCCACCCCGGCCTCCACCTCTTCCCACGTCACCGGCATCGACACCGTGGCGCCGGGCTTGGCGCGCACGGAGTAGATGGACGACAGGGTGCGCCCCCACGCGTTCTGGTTGTAGTCGACGAGCACCCGCCCGTGCGGCCGCCTGGCGATGCGGTACTCCGCCGTGACGAGCGCGGGATCGATCTTCTCCATGGCCCGCGCGAACTCCTTGGCGAAGCTCCACACCTGCTTTTGCGTGGGCCCGCGCACGATGGGCACGTAGACGTGGATGCCGGACGAGCCCGTGGTCTTGGCGTACGACTTCATCCCCAGCCGCCGCAGGTTGTCGCGCACCATGAGCGCCGTCTCCCGCACCCGGGCGAAGTCCGCGCCCTCCACGGGGTCCAGGTCAAAGTGCAGGAAGTCCGGCCGGTTGGTGTCGTCGCAGCGGGCGTACCAGGGGTTCAGGTCGATGCACCCCAGGTTCACCACCCACAGCAGCGACGCCAGGTTCTGCACCATGGGAAAGTCGATGACGCTCTTGCTGGCGTGCTCGATGGAGCAGGTCTTCAGCCACGCCGGCGCGTTCTCCGGCGTGCGCTTCATGAAGAAGAACGGGCCCTTCCAGCCGTTGGGATAGCGCTTCATCACCATGGCGCGGTCCGCCAGGTGGGGCAGCAGGTACGGCGCCACCTCCACGTAGTAGCGCAGCAGGTCGCCCTTGGTGATGCCCAGCTCCGGCCAGAACGGCTTGTGGAGGTTGGTGAGCCGCACGGACCGGCCGCCCACCCGCACCTCGCACTGCTTTCCCTTCCGGGGGACGAGGTCCGGCGAGGCGTCGCCCTCGGGGACGTTGGGCGCGGCGGGCGCGCGGCGCGCGGGCGCCCGGCCGGCGGGGCGGGACGATGCGGAGGACGAGGCGGCGCGGGGGCTCACGTGCGGGGCTTCCAGGACCGGGGTTGCAGCCTGGGCGGACGCTTGCCCTTGCGGATGGCGCCCAGCACGGGCGCGTACTCCAGCTCCGGGCCCTCCGCCGCGGCGCGCAGCATCAGGCCGCCGCGGCTCATGTCGCCGCGGCCAACGAA
>DASTVC010000678.1:0-18879 GCA_035759295.1 Longimicrobium sp.
TGGCGAGGGAGGTGGGCACGGAGGGGAGGCTGGGCGGGCAGGCGAACGTGCCGGCGGTCGCGGGCGTGTGGCGTGACCTGACCGAGAACGTGAACCTGATGGCCAGCAACCTGACCGGCCAGGTGCGAAACATCGCCGACGTGACCACGGCCGTGGCCCGCGGCGACCTGTCGCGGAAGATCACGGCCGAGGCGCGCGGTGAGATCGCCGAGCTCAAGGACACCATCAACACCATGGTGGACCAGCTCTCCGCCTTCGCCAGCGAGGTGACGCGCGTGGCGAGGGAGGTGGGCACGGAAGGCAAGCTGGGCGGCCAGGCGCGAGTCGAGGGCGTCGCCGGCGTGTGGCGCGACCTGACGGAAAACGTGAACGCCATGGCCGGCAACCTGACCGTGCAGCTGCGGGACGTGAGCGCCGTGGCAACCGCCATCGCCAACGGCGACCTGACGCGCAAGATCACCGTGGACGTGAAGGGCGAGATCCTTCAGATCAAGGACGTCATCAACTCCATGGTGGACCAGCTGCGCATCTTCGCCGACGAGGTGACGCGCGTGGCCAGGGAGGTGGGCACGGAAGGCAAGCTGGGCGGCCAGGCCGAGGTGCCGGGGGCCGCGGGCACCTGGCGGGCGCTGACGGAAAACGTGAACGCCATGGCCAACTCGCTCACCGCGCAGGTGCGCGCCATCAAGGACGTGGCGACGGCGGTGACGGAGGGCGACCTGACGCGGACGGTGACCGTCGAGGCCAAGGGCGAGCTTGACGAGCTGAAGCGCTCGGTGAACCAGATGATCTCCAACCTCAAGGAGACCACGGAGCGCAACCAGGAGCAGGACTGGCTCAAGACCAACCTGGCCAAGTTCAGCCGGATGATGCAGGGCCAGCGCGACCTGGAAAGCGTGTCGCGCCTCATCATGTCGGACCTTACCCCGCTGGTGGGCGCGCACCACGGCGCCTTCTTCCTCTCCGACGCCGACTCAAACGGAAGCGGCGACGCGCCGCTGCGCCTCATCGCCAGCTACGCGTACAAGGAGCGCAAGAGCGTCAGCAACCGCTTCCGGCCGGGCGAGGGACTCGTGGGCCAGGCGGCGCTGGAGAAGAAGCCCATCCTGCTGACGGGCGTGCCGGACGACTACATCCGCATCACCAGCGGGCTGGGCGAGGCGCCGCCGCGCAACATCATGGTGCTCCCCATCCTGTTCGAGGGCGAGGTAAAGGCCGTGGTGGAGCTGGCCAGCTTCCTCCCCTTCAGCCAGATCCACCAGGTGTTCCTGGACCAGCTGGCCGAGAGCGTGGGCGTGGTGCTCAACATGATCACCGCCAACATGCGCACCGAAGAGCTGCTGCAGCAGTCGCAGAACCTTACCCAGGAGCTGCAGAGCCAGTCGCAGGAGCTGCAGACGCAGCAGGAAGAGCTGCGGCGCACCAACACCGAGCTGGAGCAGCAGGCCCGCACGCTCAAGGCTTCGGAAGAGGCCCTGCGCGACCAGCAGGAAGAGCTGCAGCAGGTGAACGAGGAGCTGGAGGAGAAGGCGGCGCTGCTGGCCGAGCAGAACCGCAAGGTGGAGCAGAAGAACCGCGAGGTCGAGGCTGCCCGCCGCGAGCTGGAGGAAAAGGCCAAGCAGCTGGAGGTGAGCACCAAGTACAAGAGCGAGTTCCTGGCCAACATGAGCCACGAGCTGCGTACGCCGCTCAACTCGCTCCTCATCCTCGCCAAGCTGCTGGCGGACAACAAGGACCACAACCTGACGGAGAAGCAGGTGGAGTACGCCCAGACCATCCTGGCCTCGGGCACCGACCTGCTGAACCTGATCAACGACGTGCTCGACCTGTCCAAGGTCGAGGCCGGCAAGATGGACATCAACGCCGGCGACGTGCTTCTGGCCGACGTCACCAACTTCGTGGAGCGCAGCTTCCGCCCGGTGGCCGACCAGAAGGGGCTGGAGCTGACGATCGACACCGACCCGGAGCTGCCGCCCTCCGTCCTTACCGACGGGCAGCGGCTGCAGCAGGTGCTCAAGAACCTGCTCAGCAACGCCTTCAAGTTCACGGACGAGGGCGGCGTGACCCTCACCATGCGCAAGGCCGAGAAGGGGCGCCGCTTTGGCCACCCCGCGCTCAACGATGCCGACGTGGTGGTGGCGTTCGCCGTCAGCGATACGGGGATCGGCATCCCGGCCGACAAGCACCGGGTGATCTTCGAGTCGTTCCAGCAGGCCGACGGCACCACCAGCCGCAAGTATGGCGGCACGGGGCTGGGCCTGTCCATCAGCCGCGAGATCGCGCGGCTGCTGGGCGGCGAGATCCGGGTGGACAGCACCGAGGGGCGGGGAAGCACCTTCACCCTCTTCCTTCCGCTCGTCTGGCCGGGCGACCCCGAGGGCGGCGACCACGGCGAGGACGACGCCTTCCGCGGGGCCGGTGGCGGCGGCGGGACGATGATGCTCCCCGCGCCGCGCCGTGAGGGCGGCGACGAGGCGCCCGCCCGGCCGGAGCGGCGGCGCTCCCCCCGCGACCCCAGCGAGGTGGGGATCCACGACGACCGCGCCACGGTGCAGCCGGGCGACCGGGTGGTGCTCATCGTGGAGAACGACCCGCACTTTGCGCGCATCCTGCTGGACATGGCGCGCGAGAAGGGATTCAAGGCGCTGGTGGCGATGGACGGCGAGCAGGGGCTGGAGCTGGTGCGCGAGTACCGCCCCGACGCCCTCACGCTGGACATCGACCTCCCCGGGATCGACGGGTGGACGGTGCTGGACCGGCTGAAGCACGCACCCGAGACGCGGCACATCCCCATCCACATCCTGTCGGGCGTGGGGCAGCGGCAGCGCGGCCTGCGCCAGGGTGCGGTGAACTACCTGGAGAAGCCGATCAGCAAGGAGAACCTGGACTCGGCCTTCGACCGCATCAGCACCTTCCTGGAAGAGGGGGTCAAGCGGCTGCTGGTGGTGGAGGACGACCCCACGCAGCGGCAGAGCATCATCGAGCTCATTGGCGAGGGCGACGTGGAGATCACGGCCGTCGGCAGCGCCGAGGAGGCCATGGACCGGCTGCGCGAAACGCGCTTCGACTGCATGGTGCTGGACCTGGGGCTCACGGGCGAGGACGGCTACAACCTGCTGGAGCGGGTAAAGAGCACGCCCGAGATGCAGGACCTGCCCATCATCATCTACACGGGCAAGGACCTGTCGCAGGCCGAGGAGACGCGGCTGCGGCGCTACGCCGAGACCATCATCATCAAGGACGCCAAGAGTCCCGAGCGGCTGCTGGACGAGACCGCGCTCTTCCTGCACCGGGTGGAGAGCAACCTGCCGGACGACAAGCGGCGGATGCTGGAGCAGCTGCACAAGAGCGAGTCGGTGTTCGAGGGCAAGCGCATCATGATCGTGGACGACGACGTGCGGAACATCTTCTCGCTCACCTCGGTGCTGGAGCAGCAGGGGATGAACGTGGTGTTCGCCGAGAACGGCCGCGACGCCATCCGCATGCTGCAGGAGAACGCCGGTATCGACCTGGTGCTGATGGACGTGATGATGCCCGAGATGGACGGCTACGAGACCACCCGCGCCATCCGCGAGATGCCGGAGTTCGTGCAGCTGCCCATCATCTCGCTGACGGCCAAGGCGATGAAGGGCGACCGCGAGAAGTCCATCGCGGCGGGCGCGTCGGACTACATCACCAAGCCGGTGGACGTGGACCAGCTGCTCTCGCTGATGCGGGTGTGGCTGTACCGGTAAGGGGGTGGGGCAGGGGGAATAGGGAATAGGGAATGGGAGGTTGGGATGGGGCTGGGTTTGGGGTGATTCCGAGGCTTGGGTGCGGGATGGTGGGTGCCCCCCTCCCCGGCCCTCCCCCACAAACTGCGTGGGGGAGGGAGGTGCGACGCACCTTGTCGGAGCGGGGTCGAATTCTCCTCTCCCCCCTGCAGTTCGGGGGGAGAGGCCGGGTGAGGGGGGCGGCCGCGGGCGCAGTTCGGTGCCTTTCGTAGCGCCATCGAATTCTCCCCTCTCCGTGAGGAACGAACGGGGAGGGGCTGGGGGAGGGGCACCACGCGGGCGCAGTTCGATGCCGGCCGGCGCATATCGGGCCCTTCCCCGCATCCCCCGCCTTGCCAACCTCCCCTCCCGGTCCCCTATTCCCTTTCTTCGCACGCACTTTGCCGTGCAGGCTCTGCTTGCTCCCGCGCGGGGAGCACGGACACACCAAGGGGCAACACCGCTGTGGCGCAGGGCAAGGTAGAACTGCCGGACACGCCGGCCGCGTACGACCGGGAGCTGGAGCGCATCGAGATCGAGCTTCTGCTGGAAGGGGTGTACCGGCACTACGGCTTCGACTTTCGCAGCTACGCGTATTCGTCGCTCAAGCGGCGCATCTGGAAGCGCATCGAGCAGGAGGGATTGGGAAGCGTAAGCCAGCTGCAGGACCGCGTGCTGCACGACGCGAACAGCATGGAAAGGCTGCTGCTGGACCTTTCCATCAACGTCACCGCCATGTACCGCGACCCCGGCTTCTACGCCGCGTTCCGCGAAAAGGTGGTGCCGCTGCTGCGCACCTACCCGTTCATCCGGGTGTGGCACGCCGGGTGCTCCACCGGCGAGGAGGTATACTCCATGGCCATCCTGCTGGAGGAGGAGGGCCTGTACGAACGGGCGCGCATCTATGCCACCGACATCAACGAGATGGTGCTGCAGCGCGCGCGGGCCGGCATCTTTCCCCTGGACAAGATGCAGGAGTACACCCAGAACTACGTTCGCGCCGGGGGCACGCGGTCGTTCAGCGAGTACTACACGGCCATGTACGACGGCGCGCTGTTCAACAGCGCGCTTACCCGCAACGTGGTGTTTTCGCAGCACAACCTGGTCACCGACGGCTCGTTCGCCGAGTTCAACGTGATCGTGTGCCGCAACGTGATGATCTACTTCGACCGCAAGCTGCAGAACCGCGTGCACCGCCTGTTCTACGACAGCCTGGGGCGCTTCGGCATCCTGGCGCTGGGGAACAAGGAGACGCTGCGCTTTACCGAGTTCGAGGACAAGTACGAGGTTCTCGACGCGCGCGAAAAGATCTTCCGGAGGCTGGCGTGAGCGAGGCCCCGCAGGCGGCCCCGGGGTACCGGGTGGTGGTGGTGGGCGCCTCGGCGGGCGGCCTGCACGCCCTGCGCACCATCGTCGCCGGGCTGCCGGGCGACTTCGAGATCCCCGTCGTCGTCGTGCAGCACCGCGCCAAGGAGTCGGAGCTGCTCTGCGAGCTGCTGCAGGAGTGCAGCGGCCTGCCCGTGGCCGAGGTGAACGACAAGCAGCAGATCGGCCCCGGGGTGTGGGTGGGCCCGCCCGACTACCACCTGCTCTTCGAGGGCGACGGGTTCTTCTCCCTCAGCACCGACGACCCGGTGCGCTACAGCCGCCCCTCCATCGACGTGATGTTCGAGTCCGCCGCCGACGTGTACGGCATGGACACCATCGGCGTGGTGCTTACCGGCGCCAACGCCGACGGCGCGCGCGGGCTGCGCCAGATCGCCGACGCCGGGGGCCACGCCGTGGTGCAGGACCCCGAGACGGCCGAGGTGCGGGTGATGCCGCGCTCCGCCGCCAAGGCCGTCCCGGAGGCATGCGTGATGCCGCTGGAAGAGATCGCCCCGCACCTGGCGGCCATCCGCGGCCGGCGCCTGCCCCGCTGCCGCGCGGTGTCCGCATGAGCGAGAGAGCCGCCGTGGCCGCGCCGCAGGCCCGCGCCCGCATCCTGATGGTGGACGACCGGCCCGAGAACCTGATGGCGCTGGAGGCCATCCTGGAGCCGCTGGGCCACGAGCTGGTGCGCGCCAACTCCGGCGAAGAGGCGCTGCGCCAGGTGCTTCTGCACGACTTTGCCGTCATCCTGCTGGACGTGCAGATGCCGGGGATGAACGGCTTCGAGACGGCGCAGCTCATCAAGAGCCGCGAGCGCAGCTCGTTGACCCCCATCATCTTCCTGACGGCCATCAGCAAGGACGAGCAGTTCGTGTACGCGGGGTACGAGGTGGGGGCGGTGGACTACATGTTCAAGCCCTTCAACCCCGACGTGCTGCGCAGCAAGGTGGCCGTCTTCGTCGACCTCTACCTCAAGACGGAGCAACTCAAGGAGCAGGAGGCCCGGCTGCGCGAGAGCGAGGTGCGCGCGCTGGAGCTGCAGCACCGCGCCCAGCTCAGCCAGAGCGAGGCGCGCACCTCCGAGATCGTGGATTCGGCGCTGGAGGCCATCATCACCTTTGGCGACGACCGCAGGATCTCGCTCTTCAACCCGGCGGCGGAGCGCACCTTCGGCATCCCCGCGGCGAAGGCCACGGGGCGGCCGGTGGACGACCTGTTCGCTCCCGAGTTCCGTGGCGCGCCGCTGGAGGAGATGTGCACGCACGCGGCGGAACGGGCGGTGTCGGTGCTGGAGGGGAAGGGCACGGGCGAGCCCGACGTGCCGCCGCGCGAGCACGCGCTGCTGGGGCTGCGCGCCAGCGGCGAGACCTTTCCGCTGGAGGCGTCGGTAAGCTGCCTGCAGCTGGACAACGAGCGGCTGTACACGGTCATCGGCCGCGACGTGTCGGAGCGCAAGCGCGCCGAGGAGGAGCTGCGCGAGCAGGCGGAGAGCCTGGCCCGCACCAGCCACGAGCTGCAGTCGGTGAACGTGCAGCTGCAGGCGCGCCAGCGCGAGCTGGAGAGCGCCATGGCCTCGCGCAGCCGCTTCTACGCCAGCATGAGCCACGAGCTGCGCACCCCCATCAACGCCATCCTGGGCTACAGCGCGCTGCTGCTGGACGACATCTACGGCCCGCTGAACGAGCAGCAGGCGCGCGGGATCGAGCGGGCCAACCAGGCCGCCAAGCACCTGCTGGAGCTGGTGAACGACATCCTGGACCTGTCCAAGATCGAGGCGGGAAAGATCGACCTGGAGATCCAGACGGCCAACTTCCCGGCGCTGGTGCAGGACCTGTTCGTCACCGTCCGCCCCCTGGCCGACGAGCACGGGTCGGAGCTGTCGCTGGCGTGCGAAAACGAGATCAGCATCACCACCGATCCGCGGCGGGTCCGGCAGATCGTGCTGAACCTGCTTTCCAACGCCATCAAGTTCGGCGAGGGCAAGCCCATCACGGTGGCGTGCCGGTCGCGCGAGGACGGCGGCGTGGAGATCGACGTGCGCGACGAGGGGCGGGGGATCGAGCCCGAGAACCTGGACCGCATCTTCGACGAGTTCGTGCAGATCGCGCATCCCGACCAGCAGCTGGGCACCGGCCTGGGGCTGCCGATCTCGCGCCGGCTGGCGGTCCTGCTCGGCGGATCGCTGGAGGTGGAGTCGGCGCTGGGGGAGGGGAGCACCTTCCGCCTCACCCTGCCGCCCAAGCTGGACGTGCGCACCCTCTCCGCCACCGAGAGCCTGCCTTTCCCCACCCCCGTCGACGACGACCCGCTCGCCCCGCGCGCCGACTCCCCCCGCGCCGAAGCGGGCGGAGGCGATGCGGACAATGCATCCGCGGACGCGTCCCCCGACGCTGCGGGATCGGCGGATGAGGGCGCTGCGGTGGATGACGCCGCTTCGGTGGATGCGGACGCCGCCGACGCGGATGCGGACGAAGCGGCGGATGAGGAGGACGACGAAGACGAGGAGGAGCCGCACGCGGCGCCGCTGGCGGGCCGGCGGCGCGGGTAGAGGCCTCGCCACGGGCCCTCGCCACCACGGGCCCTCACCCGCTCGCCTAGGCTCGCACCCTCTCCCGCAAGCGGGAGAGGGTATAAACGTCGCACAATCTCTGCGGTGTCGTTGGTGTTGAAGCCCCGTTCGGCGAGCGTAGCGAGCCGAGACGGGGCTTGTCGCTGTCCCAGCAGCGGGTTTACCCGCTCATCCCACCCGCCATCGCACGCTTCCGCCGCCGTTCCGTCACGATTCCGAACATTGTGTCACGGCCCTTCCCGATCCGTTACGGCGGCGTTACAACAGGGGTTCATACTGCGATCCGGAGCTAGCGCGACCCAGACCGCAGAGGAGGAAGCTTGCAGAGCACTTCCGGACAGCTGCATTCTTCAGGGGTGTTCACCGGTCTCATCGGTGGCGCCAGCAGCGTGCCGTCCCAGAATACAAGCCGAATGAACGCCCACATCCTGGTGGTGGACGACGAGCCGGACATCTCCGCCCTCGTCGCGTATCACCTTGCCCGCGAGTCGTACCGGGTGCGCACCGCCACCAGCGGCCCCGAGGCCATCCGCGCGGCCGAGGTGGAGCGCCCCGACCTGATCGTGCTGGACCTGATGCTCCCCGGAATGTCGGGCCTCGCCGTGCTGGAGGAGCTTCGCCGGCGGCCGGAGACGCAGGAGATCCCCGTGATCCTGCTCACCGCGCGCAAGGAGGAGCAGGACCGCATCGCCGGGCTGCGGCTGGGGGCGGACGACTACGTGAGCAAGCCGTTCTCGCCGCAGGAGCTCATCCTGCGCGTGGGCGCGGTGCTGCGGCGCGTCCAGCAGGCGCCACCCGCGGGTAAGGGGGGCAAGGTGGTGCGGGTGGGCCCGTTCGCGGTGGATGCCGGCGCCGCGCGTGCGCAGGTGGATGGCCGCGACCTTGACCTTACGCCCACGGAATACCGCCTGCTGATGACGCTGATGGAGCGTCGCGGCCGCGTGCAGAGCCGCCGGCAGCTGCTGGAGTCCGTCTGGGAGGTAACCGCCAACATCGCCACGCGCACGGTGGACATGCACGTGCAGCGTCTGCGCGGCAAGCTGGAGGAGCACGCGGACTGGATCGAGACGGTCCGCGGCTTCGGCTACCGCTTCCGCAACGAGCCTCCGCGGTAGGCAAGTGCGGAAGTCCGGGAGTTGGGGAGTCGGGAAGTGCGGGAGTAGGGGAGTGAGAAAGTGCGAAAGTGCGAAAGTGCGAAAGTGCGGGATGATGTCCCCGCACCGCGCACGGTGTCATTCCGAGGCCCCATCGCGCTGAGCCATCCTCCGCGCCACCGGTTGCGGGGCCGAGGAATCTAGCCGCGGCCTGCTCGGAGGTGTTCGCGGCAGCCGTGCCCCGGACCCGCGGTCAGAATGCAGCCCGACCAAAGCCTATGGCGGCCGAGCGAGAAATCCGCCCCAGGACGAAACGGGGGTGCAAGAGCGGATTGGGGTGCGAGGGGCGGGTTGGGATGCGCGTCCGCCTCCAGGAGCGAATGAATTCGCCGCTGGAAAGGCGCAAAGTCCGCCTGCGCGGACTGTAGCCGCAGGTTCGGAGTGCCAAGGCAGGCAACAAAAATTCCGACGATAGATTCCTCAGTCGGCGCACAGGGTTCATCGCGCGGGCAGGCCATCCGCGGCGCCTCCTTCGGAATGACAATGTGGTGCGTGGGCGGAACCATCCAGCTTGGCCTGTCATGTAATTGAAGCCTCGCGTAGTTTGCGAGGCTTTCCGCTTTTGTTGCGGCAAGTTTACTTGCTCTCGGCGAGCCTTCCGGAGCGGACCCCGTACCTTCGTGCCTTCGTACATTCACGCACTCACGCACTCACGCACTCACGCACTCACGCACTCACGCACTCACGCACTCACGCACTCACGCACTTCCCCCCCCCATGCACCTCCGCGCCGACCAGAAGCTCTTCCTCACCTACCTCACCGTGATCGCGGCCGTGGTCGCGGCGCTCACGCTGGGGGTGGGGGCGCTGCTGCGCCGGCACATGACGGAGATGCAGGGGGCCGACCTGCGCCGCGAGCTGCTGCTGGCGCGCTCGCTGTACGAAGACCAGCCCCTCGCCGAGCCCGACTCCGTGGCCGACTGGCTGGGCGCCGTCGCCGACCGGCGGGTGACGCTGATCGCGCGCGACGGCCGCGTGATCGGGGACTCGGAGGTGCCCGACGCGGGGCTGGCGCGCCTGGAGAACCACGGCGGCCGGCCCGAGGTGCGCGAGGCGCTGCAGGGGCGGATGGGGCGCGCCGTGCGGCTGAGCACCTCCGTGGGGAACCGCGAGATGTACATGGCGGCGCCCGCGTCCGGCGGGCGGGTGATCCGCCTGGCCGTGCCGCTGGACGAGGTGTACGCCACCGTACGCCGCGTGCAGCGCGGAATCTTTTCCGTCGGCATCGTGGCGCTGGTGCTCACCGGGCTGCTGTCGCTGGGGTTCAGCATCGCGGTCACGCGGCCGCTGCGGCAGCTGGCCGGCGTGGCGCGCGCCATGGCCGCCGGCGACCTGTCGCGCCGCGCCCGCACCCGCGAGCGCGACGAGGTGGGCGAGCTGGCCGAGGCGCTGGACACGCTCGCCGGCGAGCTGCAGCGGCGGCTGGGGCAGCTGGAGGGCGAGCGCGCGGAGATGCAGGCGCTGATCGACGCCATGGACGAGGCGGTGATCGCCGTCGACGCGCGCGGCCGGGTGCGGCGCGCCAACCCCGCCGCCCGCCGCATCTTCGCCCTCAGCGGCGATCCGCGCGGCCTGGCGCCGCAGGAGATCACCCGTCGCAAGGGGTTCCTGGAGCTGGTCAAGCGCGCGCTGGACGGCGCGCCGATCCCGCCCACGGAGCTTACGCAGGACGGCCGGCACCTGCTGGCCACCGCGCAGCCGCTCCCCACCGGCGGCGCGGTGATGGTGTTCCTCGACGTCTCCGTCCTGCGCCGGCTGGAGGACGTGCGGCGCGATTTCGTGGCCAACGCTTCGCACGAGCTCAAGACGCCGCTCACCGCCATCCGCGGCTTCGCGGAGACGCTGCTGGATCCGCAGCTGCCGCCGGAGCTGCGCGCGCAGTTCACGCAGACGGTCAAGGCCAACGCCGACCGCCTGCAGCGCATCGTCGACGACCTGCTGGACCTTTCGCGCATCGAGACCGGCGGCTGGCGGGTGGAGCCGCAGATCGTCTCCATCGCGGAGATCGCGGGCGAGGCGTGGGGAACGCTTGAGACCGCCTCGGAGGCCAAGGAGGCGCGCATCGAGGTGCGCGTCCCTCCGGAGTGCGAGTTCGTGGACGCCGATCCCTCGGCGCTGCGGCAGATCTTCATCAACCTGTTCGGCAACTCGCTGCGCTACATTCCCCAGGGCGGCGAGGTGGAGCTGAGCGCGCGCTCCGTCCCCGGGCCGATCGCGGACGCTCCGCGCGAAGGGGACGATCCGCGGGCGTGGGTGGAGGTGGCGGTGCGCGACAACGGGTCCGGCATCCCCAGCGCGCACCTGCCGCGCATCTTCGAGCGCTTCTACCGGGCCGACGCGGCGCGGTCGCGGGAGGAGGGGGGGACGGGGCTGGGGCTGGCCATCGTCAAGCACCTGGTAGAGGGGCACGGCGGCGGCATTCAGGCGGAGAGCGAGTTCGGGCGCGGGACCACCATCCGCTTCACCCTGCCGGTGCCGGAGGATGGGGAGAACGGCGAGGTACCGGGGGAGGATGGGCCGTGACATCCACCGTCACGAATCCGTTGCCTGTTACGCACCCGTGACGGAATGGGGATGAATCGGTAGCTTGTTCGTCCTATTCTCGCCGCGTCCCGGTTATCCATCGCACGACGAACCCTGACGAACACTGCCGATGACCTCGCTTCAGCGCGGGATTTTCGCCGTTACATCCGCCCTGGTCCTTGTAACGGCCGCCCCGGCCGCCGGCCAGGGCTTCACGGTTTCCACCCCGGACAGCAGCGCCCGCATCACCTTCGGGGGCCGGGTGCAGACCATCTTCAACACTACGTCGGTGGATGACGAGCCGGCCACGCAGACCGAGCTTCGCCGCGTGCGGCTGGAGGCTACGCTGCAGATGGGGCGCGTCGTCGGCGGCAAGATCCAGCCGGAGTTCGCGGGCAGCCGGGTGCTGCTGAAGGACGCGTACGTGCGGCTGAACTTCGACCCCGCGCTGCAGGTGTGGGCCGGCCAGGCGCACCGGCCGTTCGGCGTGATCTCGCCCGCCAGCACCACGCGCCTGACGCCGATGGAGAAGGGTCTGCGCATCCGCGGCGTGTCGGACGCGTTCGACGAGTACAACATCCTGCTGGGGCTGGGCTACAGCGACCGTGACGTGGGCCTGCAGCTGCGCGGCGAGCCCGCGGGGGCGCCGGTGGGTCTCTCCTACGCCGTGGGCTTCTTCAACGGCCCCGCGCGCACGCTGGCGCCGGACGAGAACACCTACCAGGTCGTCGCCCGCGTGGCGGCGCACCCCGTCGAGTGGGCGCGGGTGGGGGTGGGGTACAGCCGCATCGACTTCGCCAACGTGATCGACGACGTGTCCGAGGTGGAGACGCACGAGGGCACGGCGTGGGAGGCGGACGTGGAGCTGGGCTCGGAGCGCGCCGGTCCGCGGCTGGTGGCCGAGGTCACGCGCGGCGACTTCGACCCGTTCGCGGGAGCGGAGTTCTGGGGCGCGCAGGGGTGGGTCTCGTACCGCACGGGCCGCGCGTCGTCCACCATCGCCGGGCTGGAGCCGTTCGTCCGCGTGAGCCACGGCGACCCGGACATGGACGACGTCATCCCCGATCTCGACGCGGACGCGGTCGGCGGCACGCTGGTGACCCCCGGCATCAACCTGTGGCTGGGCGGCCTGAACCGCTTCGGGCTGAACTACGAGATCTGGAACCCCGAGACCGGCAAGGGCGCGCGCAGCTTCAAGGCGCTGTTCCAGATGGCGTTCTGAGGAGTTGCCGCGCATCGGATCCGCGGAACCGCGCGATCAGTGGATGTGACGTTTATCCCCTCTCCCACGCAGTTTGTGGGAGAGGGCAGGCGAGGGACGAGCCGGGTGAGGGCCCCGCGGGGCAACCCGTGACAGGCACGAGACGGTGACGAGGGCGTCCGCGGACAATGCGGGCGCCCTCGTTTTTCATCCAACCCCATGCGGTTAAAGCATTTTCGCACGCTCGCACTTTCGCACTCCCGCACTTGCGTATCGAACCGTGCCGGGATCGTGACACGGCCGCGACGGAGGAGGTGTGGTTGCGTGACGGGGGACGGGGATGTTTCCGCCGTCCGCACCGGCGGGCAGAACGATTCGCAGTTTCACCCGAAGATTACGAGGCCCTTTCCGTGAGACGCTCTCACCGACTGAACGGTCCCGGCACGGTACGCGGGAGCCTGCTGCGCGCGGCTCTCGCGTTTGCTTTTCTCGCCCTGGGCGCGGCGCCGCTGGCCGCGCAGGCGGGGCAGGTGACCGGCCGCGTGCTCGACGCCGCCACCGGACGCCCCGTGGCTGCCGCACGCGTGGCCGTGCAGGGGCTGCCGCTGGCCGCCAACGCGGGCGTCGACGGCCGCTACACCCTCGCCGGCGTTCCCGCCGGGCCGCACGCGCTCACCGTTACCGCGATGGGCTACGCGTCGAAAACGGTCACCGGCGTGGTGGTGCCCGCGGGCGGCGCGGCCACGCAGGACGTGTCGCTGAGCGCCGCCACCCTGCTGATGGAGGCCGTGACCGTCACTGCGCAGGCGGAGCGGGGAAGCGTGACGCAGGCGCTGGACGAGCAGCGGACGGCCGTGGGCGTCGTGAACGCGCTGGGGGCCGAGCAGATCGCGAAGAGCCCGGACGGCGACGCGGCGCAGGCCATCCGCCGGGTGAGCGGCGTCACGGTGCAGGACGGGCGCTACGTGGTCGTCCGCGGACTTAGCGAGCGCTACACGACGGCCGCACTGAACGGCGCCCGCATCCCCAGCCCCGAGCCGGAGCGGCGCGTGGTGCCGCTGGACATGTTCCCCGCGGGGCTGCTGCAGACCGTCTCGACGACCAAGACGTTCACGCCCAACCTGGCCGGCGACTTCAGCGGCGCGCTGGTGAACATCCGCACCCGCGAGTATCCCGCGACGCCCATCTTCTCCCTCAGCAGCACGCTGGGCTACAACCCCGACGTGACGGGCCAGACGCTGGCGCTGCCGCCGCTGGGCCGCGTGGATTACACGGCGATGAGCTCCGGCCGCGAGCTGCCGGCGGAGGTGGCGCAGTACGGCGACTTTCAGGGCGGGACGATCGGGAGCCAGGAATACAACCGCATGGTGAACTCCTTTCGCGGCGTCTGGCTGCCGGAGGAGCAGACGGGGGGGATGAACGGCTCGATGTCGATGACGCTGGGCGGCACCCGCCCGGTGCTGGGGCGCGACCTGGGATACGTGGGCAGCTTCAGCTACTCGCGCGACTATGAGGTGCTCTCGGACCACCGCCGCGCGCAGGTGCTGCTGGAGGACCAGGCGACCGGCGCGGTGCGCGAGACGGACCGCTTTACGGGCGACGTGTCGCGGGTGGGCGTGCTGTGGGGCGGCGTGCTGAACGTGAGCGCGTCGCTGGGCGGCGACCACCGCATCAGCCTGAACAACACCTACAACCGCTCGTCGGAGAGCGAGGCGCGGGCGGATTCGGGGAGCATCGAGCTCACCGGGCTGGAGCTGATCGTCAACCGGCTGCGGCTGGTGGAGCGCTCCGTTCGATCCAACCAGCTGCGCGGCGAGCACGGGCTGGGGCGAGGCAAGCTGGAGTGGACGATCACCTCGTCGGGCGTGACGCGCGCGGAGCCGGACCGCTCGGAGTGGGTGCTCGACACCAGCAACGGCACGCGCCGCTGGTACGCGATCTCTAACGAGGCCGCGGTGCGGACCTTTGGCGACCTGTCGGAGAACAGCCTGGAGGGCGGGGCGGACTACCACCTGTCGCTCGGCGCGTCGGACAACCACCGGCTGAGCTTCGGCGGGATGGTGCGGCGCACGGACCGCGACGCCGCGAACACGTCGTACAGCATCTCCGCGCTGGGGCTGCCGGAAGAGGCCACCTCGCTGACGCCCGCGGAGATCTTCGACGGGCGCTACACGGGGGAGGACGATCGATTCTTCCTGGTCGTGCCGCTGGGCGTGGGCGGATCGTACGCGGCGGAGGACCGGCTGGCGGCGGGATACGGGATGCTGGAGTTCGGGCTGACGGACCGCGTGCGGGTGATCGGCGGGGCGCGGGTGGAGCGGAGCGAGGTGACGGTGACGTCGGACCCGACGTTCGGCGACGTGGACGTGGCCAACCCGGTCTACACGGACGTCCTCCCGGCGCTGGCGGTGAACGTGGACCTGACGGACCGGCAGAAGGTGCGCTTCAGCGCGTCGCAGACGCTGGCGCGGCCGGAGTACCGCGAGCTCTCCGCCATCGCCTACCGCGACGTGATCGGCGAAGAGCTGGTGCGCGGCAACGCGGACCTGCGCCGCACCCTCATCCAGAACCTGGACGCGAGGTGGGAGTGGTATCCCGGCGCGGACGAGGTGGTGAGCGTGGGCGTGTTCGCCAAGCGCTTCGACGGCCCCATCGAGCGCATCTACCTGCCGACGTCGGGCAGCCGCATCGTCTCGTTCGCAAACGCGGAGCGGGCGACCAACTACGGCGTGGAGCTGGAGCTTCGCAAGTCGCTGGGGATGCTGGGCGCGGCGGGCGAGTCGTTCAGCGTCACCACCAACGCCACGCTGGTGCGCAGCGAGGTGAAGGTCGTGGGCGAGGACGCGGACCGGCCGATGGTGGGCCAGTCGCCGTACGTGGTGAACGCCGGGCTCGCCTGGTCGCCCGCGGACGGGCGGACGAGCGCCACGGTGCTGTACAACCTCTTCGGCCGCCGCATCACCAGCGCGGGCGCCGGTGTGCTGCCCGACGTGTACGAGCAGCCGCGCGGCGTGCTGGACTTCTCGCTGCGCCACGGCCTGACGGAGCGCTTCTCCTTCAAGCTGGACGCCGAGAACCTGCTGGACACGCCGTACGAGCTGCTGCAGGGCGGCGTGGTGCGCGAAAGCTACCGCACCGGCCGCTCCCTCTCCTTCGGCCTCACCTGGCGCCGCTGAACCGCATCTCACGCGGAGACGCGGAGGGCGCGGAGAGAACAGAAAGAGAAACCGAGAACTGCATCTCACTCGGGATGAAGAGGAGCAGGGGAACCGACGGCGTTCCTCTGCTCCTCTTCGCGACATCTCTCTTCTTTCTGTTCCCCTCTCCGCGTCTCCGCGCCCTCCGCGTCTCCGCGTGATGCTTGTCGATGATCGCACCGTGACACGGCCGATGCACATCCGTGCGCGCATCAGGACGGACAATGATGAGGTTGATGTCGCGTGTGCGCACGCTCGACGGAAACAACCCACGACTCGGGACTGAGATGAGAAACGCACTCCGGCGGTGGATGGCCACGACCGTGCTGATGGCCGCTGCGCTGGCCGCCTGCGACGACGGCGGCGGAACGGGTTCACAGCCGCTCACCGCGCCGACGGGGCTTACCGCCACGGCGGGGAGCCAGCAGGTCACGCTCACCTGGCAGGCGGTGAACGACGCCGACGGATACACCGTTCAGCGCGCCGCAGGGGCCGACGGCACCTTCGCGAACGTGGGCACCACGGCCACGGCCAGCTACACCGACACGGGGCTCACGGCCGCGACCACCTACCGCTACAAGGTCTTCGCGACGCGGGGCGCCGAGACCGGCGCCGCCACGGAGATGACCGTCACCACCAGCAACCTGCCCGTGGTGCTGGTCGCGGCGGACATCACCGCCAACCGCACCTTCTATCGCGACTCCGTATACCGGCTCACGAACTTCATCCACGTGGGCAACGGGGCGAAACTGACGGTGCAGTCGGGGACGCGCGTGGAAGGTGAGCAGGGGTCGGCGCTCTTCATCCTGCGCGGCGCCAGCATCGAGGCCATCGGCACCGCGGCGGCGCCCATCGTCTTCACGTCTTCGAAGGACGTGGGCGCGCGGCAGCCGGGCGACTGGGGCGGGTTGATCATCGTGGGCGGCGCGCAGATCAACCGCACCGGCGAGATCATCCTCGAAGGCACCGGCACCAGCGCGACCAACAATCCGACGATCGCCTACTCCGGCGGCAGCGTGGCGGGGGATGACGGAAGCAGCGGCCGGCTCAGCTACGTCCGCATCGAGTTCGCCGGCTTTGGTCCCGCGCCCAACCAGGAGCTGAACAGCCTCACGCTCGCGGCGGTCGGCAGCGGGACGACCATCGACCACGTGCAGACGCTGGCCGGGCTGGACGACAGCTTCGAGTGGTTCGGCGGCAAGGTGGACGCGAAGTATCTCGTATCCTACGAGTCCGGCGACGACCACTTCGACGCGTCGGAGGGCTTCCGCGGCCGGGTGCAGTTCGCCATCGCCTACCAGGACACGGTGCTGCCGCCGCGCGCGTTCGCCGGCAACCTGTCCAGTGACCCGCAGGGGATCGAGAACGATGGCTGCGACGCCGGCACGGGCACCTGCACCTTCAACTCCGAGCCGCTTACGACGCCGATGTTCGCCAACTTCACCGTGGTCGGCACGGGGACGGGCGTGGTGCCGTCGGGTGGCGGGATCGGAATGCTGCTGCGGCGCGGCGTGGGCGGCTACTACGTGAACGGCGTGCTGGCGCGCTGGCCGCAGGCGGCCATCAGCATCCGCGACCAGGCCACGTGGGACCGCGTGGCGGCCGGCAGCCTGATCGTGCGCAGCCTGCTGGTGGCGGAGAGCGGCCCCACCTTCCAGACCGGCAGCGGCCGCTTCCCTGTCGAGGCGGATTCGGCGGCCACCAAGACGGCGTGGAGCATCCAGAACGCCGCGGGCGCCACGGGCACCCTCTTCACCGCGTTCCCCACGCGCCCCGCTGCACCCACGCTGGCCACCATGGACTGGACCCCCACCGCGGGCTCGGCGGCGGCCACCGGCGGCACCGGCGCCTTCACCGGCACGCTCGCCACGGTCGGCGGCACCTTCGTGACGGGCACGGACTACCGCGGCGCGGCCGCGCCCGGTGGCGAGAAGTGGTGGGCGGGCTGGACGTACTACGCCCGCCGGTAGGCCATCCGAACACCCGACGTTGATTTCCTGAGGGAGCGCCGCGCGGAACCTGAACCTGCACAACCGCCTGCGCGCGACCGAAGGATCACGTCGGCCTTGCCGTGGGGCTGGCTCCGGAGCATGGAAGCCGGCCCCACGGTTCTGCCGGCGAGATCCTTCGGTCGGCACCAAGGTCCATCGTAGCATCAGGTAACGGCGTGGTGCCTCCCTCAGGAAATCAACTGTGGTGGTGGGTGAATTACACTCGGAGAGATGGATGACGATAATTCGATGGATCGCGCTCGCGGCGCTGGCGATGCTCTCCGAGGCATGCTCTAACTCCACGCCGGATGCGCAGGCCGCCGTGCCCGTGGATTCGATCCGCGCGCCCGCCGAGGCGCTGGCGCTCTTTCGCGACGGGCTGCCGATCGTGGACTCGCTGAGCGGCGGCGCGCCGTCGCGCGACAGCCTGGTGGCGCGCTTCACGGACGCGGTCGCGCGGCAGGACACGGCGGCGATTCGGGCGATGGTGCTGGATCGCGCCGAGTACGGCTGGATCTACTTCCCCTCACTGCAGCGGATGAACCCCGCCACCCACCTGCAGCCGGAGGTGATGTGGATGCTGCAGGCGCAGGAGAGCGAAAAGGGGATCACCCGCGTGATGCGTCGCCTGGGTGGCGGACAGGCGCGCCTCGGCGCGTACGCGTGCGAGGCGGAGCCGCGGGTGGAGGGCGCCAACCGCTACTGGGACGCCTGCACGGTCGAGACGGACGCACAGGACGGGCAGAAGGCGACGCTGAAGCTCTTTGGCTCGCTCATCGAGCGTGGCGGCCGCTGGAAGATCGTCTCCTACGCCAACGACTTCTAGGCACCGAAGCGGTTTTCTCGCACTCCTGTGGATTGAAGCCGACGGTGTCATTCCGAGGCCCGGCCGCGCTGCCTCCGGCCTCTCGCGCAACCGGTTGCAGGGCCGAGGAATCTACTCCCGGTTCGCGCGAGGGCGGACGCGGCAGCCCGCTCCGCACCTGCCGCGGCACGATGGTCTGACGGGGCTGGTCCTGGCCATGAAGCGGGCCACCAGCAGGCGGAGACTAGATTTCTCAGTCGCGCGCCGGGTTCGGCGCAAGGGACAGGTCCGCGCGGCGCTCCTTCGAAATGACAAT
>DASTVC010000679.1:0-3346 GCA_035759295.1 Longimicrobium sp.
AACGAGCACCGCAACCACTCCGGTGGACGGTGTGATTCTGAGGGAGGCGCGCGCTCCGTCGTTTCTGGCCGCACCACCGCCTGTGCGCCGACCGAAGAATCTCTACGATGGGCGCGCGATCCCGTCGGCTACGTCGGCTTCGATGCGAGGGGCCCTCGCCCGTTTCCGATAAAGATTCTTCGGTCGGCGCCACGGCCCTGGAGCGTGAAGACGGTTTCGCGCGGCGCCTTCCTCAGAATGACAGTGATCTCCGGAACAGCGTTCCGCGCGAAATCCATCCCCCGCACGCGCATCGACATGCCTCGTCCGCATCCTACCCGCTCGTCATCCACCTTTCGCCGCGTTCGCCGGACGTTCACGGCGGCGCTGCTCGTCATCCCCGGTACCGTGCAGGCGCAGGCCGGGCCGCTGGAGGGGCTGGAGGCGTACGTGGAGCAGGGGATGCGCGACTGGCAGGTGCCCGGCCTCGCGCTGGCGATCGTGAAGGACGATTCCGTCGTCTTTGCGCGCGGCTTCGGCACGCGGACGCTGGGGCGCGACGAGCCGGTGGACGAGCACACCTCGTTCGCGATCGCATCCACAACCAAGGCGTTCACGGCCACGGCGATCGCCATGCTGGTGGACGAGGGGAAGGTGCGCTGGGACGATCCCGTGTCGATGCACGTCCCCGGCTTTCAGCTCGCCAACGGGCTGAACGCGCAGCTCACCGTGCGCGACCTGCTGACGCACCGCACGGGGCTGCCGACGTCGGACTTTCTGTGGTACGCGTCGGGGAGCTCGACGGAGGACATTCTGCACCGCATGCGCTTTCTGCGGCCGTTCGCCAGCCCGCGGTCGCGATACATGTACAACAACACGGCGTACATGGTGGCGGGGCAGGTGGTGCAGTCGGCGTCGGGGATGCCGTGGGGCGAGTTCGTGCGGACGCGCATTCTGCAGCCGCTGGGGATGCGGGAGACGCTGACCGGCTTCGACGGCCTGGACGCGCGCGGCAACGTGGCCACGCCGCACCTGGAGATCGACGGCGCCATCCGCCCCATCCGCTACCTGAACTTCGACAACATCGGCCCGGCGGGCTCCATCAACTCCTCCGTGCACGACGTGGCGCGGTGGATCCGCTTTCAGCTGGCGCGCGGGGAGTGGGACGGGGAGCGGCTGGTGAGCGAGGCGCAGCACCGGGAGATGCTGTCGCCGCAGTTCGTGATCCCGCTGGCGCAGTACTATCCCGCGGCGCAGCTGGCAAAGCCCAACTTTACGGCATACGGGCTCGGCTGGTTCATGCAGGACTACCGCGGCCGCAAGCTGGCCATGCACACGGGGAGCATCGACGGGATGACGGCGCTGGTGGCGATGGTGCCCGAGGAGCGCCTGGGGCTGGTGGTCCTCATCAACCTGGACCACGCGGAGCTGCGGCACGCGTTGATGTACCGCATCGTCGACGCGTACCTGGGCGGGCCGCCGCGCGACTGGAGCGCGGAGCTGCGGCCGCTGTACGGGGGGATGGAGGAGCGCGCGGAGAGCGGCCAGCGCGAGCGCGAGTCGCACCGGGTGCGGGGAACGCGCCCCTCGCTGCCGCTCTCCGCCTACGCAGGCACCTACGCGGACCCCGACAGCCTGTACGGCCGCGTAACGGTGCGCCTGGAGGATGGCCGCCTGGTCGCGACCATGGCGAACGGCACCATGACCGGCGTGATGGAGCACTGGCACTACGACGTGTTCCGCGCCCGCTGGGCCGAGGCGTCGATGGGCACCAGCTTTCTCACCTTCACCATCGACCCCGAAGGCCGCGCCGCCTGGCTGCGCATGGATGGGCGGAGCCTGTCCCGGGAACAAGACTTGTCCGAATCGCGATAGGAAGATCGCGTGGGTGCGACGAGAGCCCGAGCATACGCCCGGGCTCTCGTTTCTGTGGGTTACTTCAGCCCGATCAGCTTGCCGAACGCGGCGATGAAGGTCTGCGCGTCGAGCGTGAGCGAGTAGGCCCAGGCATTCTCCCACCGGCTGGAGGTGGCGATCTCGGTCAGTGGCACGAAATCCCCTTCGCGGCTGGTGGTCTGGACATAGCCGAAGTGCTGGCCCATCCCGATGTCCACCCCCGGAAAGAACTCCGCCGAGAGGCCCGCGTACAGGTGCTCGGACGGATCGCTGAGCGAGAGCCCGGCCTGCACCGACACGTTGGGGGCAAGGATGGGAAGCGTGCGGTACGCCCGCGCGTCGACGTAGCGGCCGCCGAACGGGTACAGGGTGTACGAGAGCATGGCCATGGGCAGAAGGCGGTTCTCGTCCGTTCCGGTGCGCATCACCCTTATGCCCGGCACTCCGCCCACCGTGTCAGCCGGCGTCTGGAACACGCCGGTCTTGAGTGTGGAGTACACCATCCCCACGCCCAGGTGAAAGCGGTACCGCTGCAGAACGGGGATCGTCACGACCGCCACCGTGTCCATCCGCGGTGCCGCCACCGTCGTGAGCGACAGCGTCTGGGTTCCCCCGCCCTCGTTCGCCTTCTTCTGGCCCGTGTCGCCCTCGTCCGCCGGCGCCGGATTGAAGGTCGTGGTAGTAGTCACCGTCATGCCGCCGGCCGTGGTGGTAGTTCCCTTCTTGGCGGCAGGGGGAGTCGCGGCGCTACCGGAGGCCGAGGTGGAGAACCGCGCATAGCGGTCCCGGCGCACCACTACCACCTTCACCTCCTTTTCACTGGGAAAGAGTTGGGTGAAGATGGATTCGGACCCGCTGGTACGGGTCCACCCGGGAAGCTGGTTCAGCGCCTGCACCAGCCGCTCGGTCTGCAGGTTGACCCGCCCGATCCGGGCCTGGATCTCGTCCAAGTCGGCGCCCAGGCTGTCGGGGTCGTCCAGCCACGGGCGAAGGTCGATGCCCGAGACATTCACGGTTGCGGGGAGCTCAGCCAGCCGCGAGCGGCTTGGGGCGGGCCGGCGGGTGGCCGCCCACAGTCTGCCCGCGTCGCTACTCAGCGTCCGGTACTCGGCCACGTCGCTGGCGAGCGCTTCGATCAGCTCGCCGACCCGGCTGTTGTCCCCTCCACCGGCCGGCGGATTGGCGGGGAGCAGCGCCCGCAGCGCGTCCAGGCGCAGGGCGTACGCCTCAGCGTCCCGGCGGACGGCTTCCAGCTGTCCGGGGGCGATGGAGTCAAGCCGTCCCGAAGCCAGCAGCTTAAGCAGCCCCGCCGTGTGTTCCGGCGTCGTATCGTCGGCGACCGCGTCCGCCACGGGTTTCCAGGTGTCGTCTACCAGCAGGCGCAGCCGGGCGAACTCGGCGGGGTCCGCGGCGACCACCACGCGCAGCGAGTCCAGCCGCTCGCGGAACCGCGCGGCCACCTCCAGGAGCC
>DASTVC010000680.1:0-3237 GCA_035759295.1 Longimicrobium sp.
ATCCCGGTTGCCGAGTTCCGACGTTCTGACCGTGGCCCACTGATGAATATCCTTCCTTTCTGACGGCGGCCGTCGGATGGAATCGACAAAGCGCCCCGCGGACTCCTACGTCCGCGGGGCGTTTTCCATGGGGTCAATGGGTCAGATTACCCGCTTGCGGCCTTGTCGCACGAGTTCGCCGCGGCGGCACTTCCCCAGGTGGGGCGCACGCGTCCCAGAGTGCTTTGTTTCTCGTCCCGACGCCCATAATCAGTCAAGTCGTTGGATAATAATGCGTTTCTGCCGGATGGCGTCGGCGTGCCACGGCTGGTCCCGTCCCTGCCCTGTCCCTCACCGTCGCCGCGGTCGAGCAGACGCCCGGCGCTGACCCGCATACATGATCCAACACGCCACCCGGAGCAATTCCGTGAAGATCCGCACTCTTGCCCTGCTGCTTCCCCTCGCCGCCGCTGCGTGCGACGAAGCCCCCACCCTTTCCGCCCGCGCCGCCGCCCCGTCCGCGACGTCGTACGCGGCGCCCGTGACCAGTGAAGGCCACCTGACCGGCGCGGACGGCCTGCAGCTGTTCTACCGCGTGTACGGCAGCGGCCCCGACACCGCCGTGGTGCTGGCCGGCGGCCCCGGGCTGCCCATCAGCTACCTGGACAAGGACCTGGCCCCGCTGGCGCACGGCCGCACGGTGATCTACTACGACGCGCGCAACGCCGGATTCTCGCAGATCGTGACCGACCCCGCGCTGCTGGCCATGGAGCGCCACGTGGCGGATCTCGAGGCGGTGCGGCAGCACTTCGGCATCGGCAAGCTGACGCTGGTGGGGCACTCGTGGGGCGCCATGGTGGCCGGGTTCTACGCCGCCGCGCATCCGCACAACGTCGACCGGATGGTGCTGGTTACGCCGGGCCCGCTGCAGGCGCAGTACGACGCGCAGTTCGAGGCCGTGCGCCAGTCGCGCACCTCGCCGCAGCTGCTGCAGCAGCAGGGTGAGCTGATCGGCCTGCTGCTGAGCGGGCAGGCGCCGGACCCGCTGGCCACCTGCGAGCAGCTGTTCTCCATCTACTTCCCCGCGTACTTCGCCGACCCGGCCAACATCGCCAACCTGCGCGGCTCGTGGTGCGGCATGACGCCGACGGCGGCCAATCTGCTCCCCTTCACCATGTTCGCGGGGCGCGCCTCGCTGGGGCCGGACTGGAACCTGGTGCCCATGCTCTCCACCATCCAGGTGCCCGCGCTGGTGATCCACGGCGCCGGCGACGCCATCCCCTACGCCAGCACGGCCGGCTACGCGGAGGCGCTGCCCAGCGGCGAGCTGCGGGTGATCCAGGGCGCCGGCCACTTCCCCTGGCTGGAGGAGCCGACGGAGTTCTTTACGGCGGTGAACACCTTCCTGCGCCGGGGGAACCTGTAGGGCGGAGGGAAGGGGATAGGGGACAGATTACAGGGGACAGAGTAGGGAGGAACCTGCTTCCTGACTGATTCAGATCAACGTAAACGTGGATCCCCGCTTCCGGAGCATCGGAGGCGGGGATTCGTACGTTCCCAGCCCCGTCCGCGACGGGGCGGCCCTCACCCCCGACCGGCCTTTCGCTCGTTCCTCGCGACGGCGGTCGACCCCTCCCCCAAACTGCGGGGGCGGGGGGGGGGAGGCGGGGCCTGCAGTGCGCTCAGGTCAGCGTCGTAGCGGGATCGAATTCTCCCTTCCCCCATGCTGTTTATGGGGGAAGGGTCGGGGATGGGGGGCTTCATCGGGCGCCAGTTCGATCTCCGTCGAAGCGCATCGCATCCACCAAACTCTGCGAAAAGTTGGTCGGCTCTTGCATCGGAGGCGGCGGTCTGCTATTGTTTGCGAAATCAAGGCGGGATGCACACTCGGCTTAAGAAACTTAGGTGAACGGTCCGGCGCGCATCGACGACATCGACATCCGGCTCCTGGAGCTGCTTCAGGAGCACGGCCGCACCTCGCAGCACGACCTGGCGCAGGCGGTGGGGCTCTCGTCGCCGGCGGTGGGGGAGCGGCTGCGCAAGCTGGAGGAGCGCGGCATCATCCGGCAGTTCACCGTGCTGGTGGACCCGCGCCGCGTGGGGCGCGACGTAACGGCGTTCATCTTCGTGGGGATCAACGGGTCGCACCACTACCCGGACTTCCGCGCCAAGACGGAGCGGCACCCCGAGGTGCTGGAGTGCCACAGCGTGACCGGCCAGGGCTCGCATCTGCTGAAGATCCGCACCGACAGCACCAGCACGCTCGAAGGGCTGCTGGCGGAGATCCAGTCGTGGCCCGGCGTGCAGTGGACGACGACCAGCATTGTGCTGAGCACCATCAAGGAAACCAGCGCCCTGGCGCTGGGGCCGCGCACCGACGCGGCGCAGACGGACGGGGCGGCGGTCGCCCCGGAGCGGTAGACACGTTTCCAATTCGCCCAGAACCCTGTAAAGAGGTCGCATGCCCAGGAACTCCGCCCGTTTCGACACGCTGGCCGCCGCCCGGGGGTGGGAGGGCGACGCGCGCAACGGCTCCGCCGCCGCCGCGGCTCGCTCCGCCGCCATGCCGACGGACATCGAGACGCTGTTCGGCCAGCACACCTTTGGCATGGCCGAGATGCGGGCCCGGCTTCCCAAGCAGGTGTACAAGGCCCTCATCCGCACGGTGGAGCACGGCGATCCGCTCGATCCCTCCGTCGCCGACGTGGTCGCGCTGGCGATGAAGGAATGGGCGCTGGAGAAGGGCGCCAGCCACTATACCCACTGGTTCCAGCCGCTTACCGGCAGCACGGCGGAGAAGCACGACAGCTTCATCACGCCCAACAGCGGCGGCGGGGCGGTGGCGGAGTTCAACGGCAAGGAGCTCATCCAGGGCGAGCCCGACGCGTCGTCGTTCCCCAGCGGCGGGCTGCGCGCCACCTTCGAGGCCCGCGGCTACACGGCGTGGGACCCCACCAGCCCCGCGTTCATCGTGGAGACGGCGGCGGGGTGCTACCTGTCCATCCCCACGGCGTTCGCGTCGTGGACGGGTGAGGCGCTGGACACCAAGATCCCGCTGCTTCGGTCGATGAACGCGCTGGAGAAGCAGGCGCAGCGGGCACTGGGGCTGTTCGGCGTCAAGAGCGGGCGGGTGACGGCGACCTGCGGGCCGGAGCAGGAGTTCTTCCTGATCGACGAAGAGTTCTTCTACCGCCGGCCGGACCTGCTGACGACGGGGCGCACGCTGATCGGCGCCAAGCCGCCGCGCGGGCAGGAGCT
>DASTVC010000681.1:0-13687 GCA_035759295.1 Longimicrobium sp.
CCATCGTGCTGATCATCGCGTACGGCGGCAGCCTGATTTACGCGTTCCGCACGAACGAGGATCCGTTTCGTCCGGTCGAAGACACGCACAAGCGCGCGCACCTGACCGTGTCGCAGGCGATGATCGTCCTCGGCATCGGCACGGCGCTGACGGGCGTGCAGGCGGAGCTGCTGGTCGAGCGGCTCGAGCCGGCGCTCGCGATGCTCGGGCTCACCGAGCTCTTCGTCGGCGTGATCGTCGTCGCCATCATCGGCAACGCGGCGGAGCACAGCACGGCCATCATCATGGCGTCCAAGAACAAGATGGACGGCGCCATCAACATCGCGGTGGGCTCGTCCATCCAGGTGGCGCTGTTCGTGGCGCCGCTGCTGCTGTTCCTGAGCTACTTCATCGCGCCGCGCCCCATGGACCTGATCTTCACCTCGTTCGAGGTGCTGGCGGTGGGGGTGTGCGTGGGGATCATGGCGCTCAGCGCGGCGGACGGGGAAAGCCACTGGATGGAGGGCGTGCAGCTGCTGGCCGTGTACATCATCCTGGGGATCGCGTTCTACTTTCTTCCCGTGGCGCCGGGGATGGCGGGGCACTGAGGTGGATGATGTGGTGTGGTTCGGCTGGCCAAGGCGCGAGCGGCGTTGCAAGGGCGAATGAATTCGCGGCAACAACTACACGAAATCCGCCTTCGCGGATTGGCGGGTTCGCGGCAGCGCGCCGTCCCATGCGCGTGGAGGGATCGTGGTGTGCCGCATCGCATTCCGCCGGCTCGGAAGAGCGATTGAAATCGCGGCAACGACGTCACGCTGTCCGCCTTCGCGGACACGGCGGCATGGGGGTGTGCGCGCCCCGGGCTCCGGCGCGTCCGCGGCAGGGGGCGGCATTGGCACGAATCCGCCCCGAGCGCAGGGAATCGCGAAGTAGCCTCTGAAGTTTGATCCACCTCCTCATCAACCCGATGTGACGACGGTTGCACACGCGCTCTCGGCGGCGCTGATCGCGGTGACGGCGCTGCACGTGCCGCCCTCGGAGTCGCGCTACCTGGTGGCGGCGCTGGTGGCCGGGTCCATCGCCGACGCGGACCACGTGTACCCGGTGCTGCGCGACTGGCGCTTCTATCGGCAGAACGGCTTTCGCGGCAACCTGCACGGCGCCCGCACGCCCATCCACGAGCTGGCCGGGCTGGCGGGCATCGCCATCGTGGCATGCCTGCTGTGGTTCGTGGATCCGATGATGGCGGGGGTGGTGTTCGCCGCGTTCGCGGTGCACCTGGCGCAGGACTTCGTGACCGGACACTCGCTGCCCATGAACCCGGCGGACATGACCGTCGTGCGCATGTTCGACCTGAGCTTCAGGCAGAAGGTGGCGATCGACGCCGCCGTCATCGCCACCTCCGTCGCGCTATGGATACCGTACCTGCGCGCCCGCGGATAAGCGGCGGCTACCGCGCCGCGCTCGCGTGGATGGAGCCCCACATCCCGGTGCCCGACATCAGCCCGTCCTGGTGGTCGCTGCTGGGGCTGCTGGGATCGGTGGCGTGCCTGTACATCGGCTCGCCGGCCTGGAAATTCTGGCTGGTGTTCGGCGTGCTGCTGACGGACTGGTGGGACGGCGCCACGGCCAGAAAGCACGGCGGCGCGCTGGCGGGCCGCGAGGGCTACATCGTGGACGTGGTGATCGACCGGTTCAGCGAGGCGTTCATCTTTCTCGCCGACATCGGCAGCGTGGCGGGGCGCATCTTCTTCGTCCTGTTCATCTTCAACACGGTTTCTTCCATCTGGGGCGCGAAGACGGGCAAGCACCGTCTTTTGCCGCTGCGGGGTGTGTGGCTGGCGGTGCTGGCGTGGTGGGCGATCTTTTGAGTGCGTGAGTGCGTGAGTGCGTGAGTGCGAAAGTGACGGCACGCCTGAAGTTTGCATGCTGACTTCGGTGGGCCGATGACGATCAACGAGATTGCGGGAGAGGGATAGATGGCGGTTGAGATTACGGGCCGGTACGCCGGCGGGCTGAAGGTGGACCTGCGGCACGGGCCGTCGGGGGCGGAGATGCGCACGGCGGCGCCGGTGGACAACAACGGCGACGGAAGCTCGTTCTCGCCCACGGACCTGCTGGCGGCGTCGCTGGGGGCGTGCATGGTGACGGTGATGGGCATCTACGCGCAGAAGAACGACATTCCGTTCGACGGCGTGGAGTTCCGCCTGGAGAAGCACATGCGCGCCGATCCGCGCCGCGTGGACAGGCTGCCCGTGACCGTCCGCATGCCCGCCGCGCTCGACGAGCGGCAGCGCAGGACGCTGGAGAACGTGGCGCTCACCTGCCCCGTGCACCGCAGCCTTCTGCCGGAGATCGAGAAGGACATCCGGTTCGTGTACGACGTCGAGGCGCCGGTCGAGGCGGGGGTGGCGTAGCCGGCGCCAACGGATGAGCGGCGCCCGGATGAGCGGGTAAACCTGCTGCTGGGAAAGCGACAAGCCCCGCCCCGGCGCCGCTCACGCGGCGCCGGGGCGGGGCTTCAACTACATGGAAACCAGCGGAAACGCTCCGCCGGACCTTTGCGACGTTTATCCCCTCTCCCACGCCGTTTGTGGGAGAGGGCAGGCGAGGAACGAGCCGGGTGAGGGCCCTAACGACGAGAGGCGCCCGATCACCCGATCGAGCGCCTTCGCCCTCACCCGCGCCGCTTACTTGCCGGTGAACGACGCCGTGCGCTTCTCGACGTAGGCGTTCAGCCCTTCCTTGGCGTCCTGCGAGTTGAACAGCAGCGCCTGCAGCTCACGCTCCAGCGCCAGCCCCTGCTCCAGCGGCAGCTCCGCGCCGCTCTGGCAGCTGCGCTTGATGTTGCCCACCGCGAAGGTGGCCTTGTTGGGACGCGTGAACTGGCGCGCGTACTCCAGCACCGAGGCCAGGAAGGCGTCGCGGCCCTCCGCGTCCAGCACCCGGTTCACGATGCCCATGGCCGCGGCCTCGTCGAAGTCGATGTTGTTCCCCTGCACCATCAGCTCGATCGCCTTGCTGGTGCCGACCAGCTTGGTGAGGCGCTGCGTGCCGCCGGTGCCGGGAAGCACGCCCAGCGCCACCTCGGGAAGGCCGATCTTGCCGGCGCCGCGGCGGGCGATGCGCAGGTCCGCCGCCATGGCGATCTCCAGCCCGCCGCCCACCGTGTGGCCGTTGAGCGCCGCGATCACCAGCTTGGGCGTGTGCTCAAGCTTGAGCAGCGTCTCGTTGGCGTGCAGGCAGAAGTAGTACTTCCAGGTGGGGTCGGCCTTCTGCAGCATGTTGATGTTGGCGCCCGCGCAGAAGAACTTCTCGCCCTTGCCCGTGATGACGATCACGTCCACCGAGGCGTCGAACCGCGCGCGCAGGATGCACGCGTCCAGCTGGCGCATCATCTCGTGCGTGTACGTGTTCGCCGGCGGGTCGTCCAGCGTGAAGATGGCGACGCCGTCCTGCACCTCGTAGTGCACCAGCGTCTGGGTCTCGGTCGGGACTTCAGCGGTCGCGGTAGCCATCGGTATCGTCTGGTCTGATAAGGAAACGAGAACGTGCGCGCGCGGGCTCCGGCCTACTCGTCGGAGCCCGGCGTGCGCCAGATGCTGGGGGCGCTGTCGCCGGGGGTGGCGTCGGTGGCGCCCGCCGGCACCACGGCCCCCGCCGGCAGGTAGCCCTCCACGAAGATGCGGTACATGTCGTCGACGATCTTGTCCAGCGACACGTCCCGCTCCGGCCGGTGCCAGTTGTACAGCCAGTTCATCATCCCGAACATGGCGAAGGTGGCCACGCGCGGGTCCACGTCGCCGCCGGGGCGCAGCTCGGTGAGGATCTCCATGGCGATCTCGGTGAGCCGCCGCTTCTTGGCGTTCACCCGGCGCCGGAAGTCGCCCGTGAGCGCCTCGGCCTCGTGCGAGAGCACCTTCATCTCCGCCGTGTTGGCGATGAAGTAGCGAAGGTGGTTCTCCATCAGAATGCGCAGCCGGCGCAGGGGCTGGGCCTCGCCCTCCAGCAGCCGGTCCAGGTTGCCGATCAGCGTGCCGAAGGCGTGATCCTGGATGAGGAAGAGCAGCTCTTCCTTGCTGTTGAAGTAGTAGTACAGCCCCGACAGGCTTACCCCCGTGGCCCGCGCGATGTCGCGGATGCTGGCCTGGTGGTAGCCCTTCTCCGCGAAGATCTGCGCGGCGGTCCGGAGAATGCTCTCCAGCTTCTCGTCGTACGCGCTTCTCTCGTCGGTCATCGGCCCCGGTGCAGCGTCATGAAACATGGTTCGAACGTCCGTCAACCTATCCCGCCGCCGGAAACGGTGTCAAGCGCACGGAGTGCCCTGCGGTTGACCGCGCGGGGCGGTTTGCCTACACTTCACGAGCGTGCCGTTCCGCGCCCCGTGGTCATCTTTCCCGCACTCACCCGCATGCCGTTCGCCCTTCGCCGCGCGCTTCCCTGCGCGCTGGCCACCCTGCTGCTGCTTGCCGCCTGCGAGGACGCGCCCACGGCGCCCACCTCGTACGTGCAGCAGGCGGCCGGGGGCGTGTGGGTGGCGGTCACGGAGCCCGTCTCCCTCCCGCGCACGGACACCTGGCTTCCATATGTCGGCGCGCAGGACGCGGCGGCTCTGCGCGCCATGCGCGAGCAGGCCGCCCGCCTGCGCGTGTCGGGCCGGGTGGAGGACGCGCTGCAGATGGAAGACGAGATGATGCGGACGGCCGCGCGCTCCCTGGCGCGGACGCCGGAGCCCGCGCGGCTGCTGGCTTCCGCGGCCGCGCTGGACGAGTGGGTGGACCGCGCCCGCGCCCGGCTGCAGACGGGCACCTACCCCGAGCTCTCCGCCGCCGTCCTCGCCGTGACCGCGGAGGCGGAGGCCGCGCGGGCGCAGATGGCCGCGGGCGACACCAACCGTGCGGTGATGCACCTTACGCGCGGCGCCATCGCCGCGCGCGAGCAGGCGCCGCTGGCGGTGGGGCTTCGGCTGATGGGTGCCGTGGAGGCGCGGCTGGCGCAGGAGAAGGGGCAGAGCGCCGGCGTACGCCGCGCCCGCCACCTTCTGGCCGACGCGCGCGAGGGCCTGGCCACGGGCGACAGCCTGCGCGCCCTGCGCCGCGCCATCTACGCGCTGCAGCTGCTGGACGCCGAGGGGATCACCGTAGGCCCGGTCACCCGCGGAGCGGTTGATTCAGTCCCGCAGGTGCAGTAGATTCCTGGCCGCTGGAACCGAGAGTACCTTGCCGCGATGGCGGAATCGGTAGACGCACCGCACTCAAAATGCGGCGCCCGTGAGGGCATGGGGGTTCGAGTCCCCCTCGCGGTACTCTTCCACACGCAGTCTATCCCTCACGCAGATCCTCGTGCCGCGAAAGCGGAAGTGGACTGACGAGCAGTTCGTCGAAGCCGTGCGGAACGGTCGTTCCGTTCGCGGCGTCCTCCAGGCGATCGGCCTCAACCCCACCGGGGCCAACTACAAGACCGTAGCGGATACGGTCGCGCGCCTGGGCGTCGATACGTCCCACTGGAAAGGGCAGGGCTATCTCAAGGGCCTGTCTCACAATTTCTCCAGGAGAACTCCCATGGAGGAGATCCTGGTCGAGAACAGCACGTTCCACAACCTGACGCACCTCAAGGCGCGGCTGGTGAAGGATGGGCTGCTTGAGAAGCGCTGCTCCATCTGCGGGCTGGTCGAGTGGCTGGGGAGGCCCATCTCGCTGGTGCTGGACCACATCAACGGAGTCAACAACGACCATCGGCTGGTGAACCTCCGCTTCCTGTGTCCCAACTGCAATTCCCAGCAGGATACCTTTGCCGGGCGGAACAAGCGTCTGCGCTCACAGGCGCGGAGGGAGCGGAGGGAAGCGCCCGCTGGCCTGAAGGCGGTGGCGTAGCGGAATCCAACCGATCTCATACCGAATCCTCCACTTCGGTGTGCAGGATCGGCAAGAATTCAACGCAGAGAGCGCAGAGTTCAATCAAGAGAGCGCAGAGGATACCCTGCGTCCGTCCTGTGTGGGCACTTCGAACGCCGGCCCCGCTCCTCGTCTGGAGCGGGGCCGGTACCGTTTTCCGGGCGTTGTCCCCCCTGGCATCCTGTCGGTAAAGGGAGCCGCGGGCGGCCGCCGCCAGGAGGACGGGTGTGCGGAGTGCGCCCGTGTCTGCTCCGGAGGCGGATGGGTGCGCGCGGAAAAACGAATGGGGAGCGCTCGCACCGGGGCATGCATGCATCCCGGAAAAGACCTGGGCAACCGTGAAGAACCCTGCGTCGCGCTCCCACGATGACATCGTGTGTATTCCGAATTTGTGCCCGATAAGTAAAGTTCGTGATTCCGTCTACTTCGTCCGGTCACGCGGGACCGGCCGGGCAAGGCTAAAAGCAAGACGAGCGCTTGGGTTGCGCCACATGGTGCCAGCCATTGACACCCCGTGAATTCGTTTACAAATTCATACCGCCTTCGCGCCGGCCCCCCTCCCTAGCTGTTTTGTGCGCGCGCAGGAATCCCTTTCATCCCCCGTGCCCCATGCCCCGTTCGCTGCGCCCGGCTGCCGCCGGGCTTCTGTTTTTGTCGTTCCTGGCCGCGTGTACCGGCGATGACCCGGTGTCGCCCACGCCCGAGGCGGCTCCCGTGGACCTTGCGCAGCTGGACTGCCGCGTGACCGTGGCCTCCGGCGCCATGCGCTGCACCTCGGCGACGCCGGGGACGGGCGGCGCAGACGGGCTGGTGGTGGGCGGACAGGGTGTGTACGTGTCCCTGTCGGCGGCGGACCACGCCTACAACGTGGGCACCCAGACCTTCTCCATCAACGTCACCGTCCAGAACCTGATCCCGCAGTCGCTGGGCACCACCGACGGCGCCACCCTCGACGCGGACGGCGTGCGCATCTTCTTCGCCGAGGACCCGGTGGCGACCGACGGCTCGGGGCTCCCGGTGTCGGTGTCGAACCCGACCGGGATGGCGCCGTTCCTGAGCGGGGTGCAGCCCTACTTCCAGTATTCCGAGGTGCTCTCGACCAACGAGACCAGCAGCGCGCTGCCGTGGGAGTTCTCCGTTCCCTCGGGGGTGGCCACGTTCGGCTTCAAGGTGTACGTGTCCACCCAGGTGCAGTTCCCCGCGGGATGGGTCGACCTTACCCCCTCCGCCGACACCATGGTGGCGGGCGGCACGCAGGCGCTGACCGCCACCGTGCGCAACGTGGTGGGCACCGCGATCCCGGGGGCGCCGGTGACCTTCGGCAGCTCCAACCTGGCCGTGGGCACCGTCGACGCGTCGGGGCTGGTGACCGGCGTGGCGGCGGGGAGCGCCACCATCACCGCCACCAGCGGCGTGCGCACCGGGCAGGCCACCCTGGCGGTGTGCCCGGACCTGGCGGTGGGCGGCGTCTACACGGCGACCATGCCCGCGGCGTCGTCGATCTGCTTTGCGGGCGGCGCGTCGGGGAACGCGGAGTACACGTACATGCCGGTAAACCTGTCCTCGGCTTCGGCGCTGTCGCTGAGCGTTACGGGAGCGGGGATCGTCGCCGTGACGGGTCCTCCGTCGCCGTCGCTGGCCCCGGGCGGCCCGCTGATGGGGATGTCGGCCGCGCAGACGCAGGAGCTGGATCGGCGCGACGACTTCCACACGGCGATGCTGGAGCGTGACACGCGGCTGGGGAACGACCTGGCGCGCCGGCAGGGCACGCGGGTGCAGCGCGCGGGCCGCCGGCCCGGCGGGCCCAGCATGCTGATTGCCACGGGCACGCCCACGGTGGGCGACCTGTGGGACCTGAACGTGGCCAGCGGCTGCTCGGGCGCGGTGGACAACCGCGTGGGCCGCGTGGTCTCCGTCGGCCAGCACGTGATCGTCGTGGCCGACACCACGAACCCGGCGGGCGGGTTCACCACGGCGCAGTACGACAGCATCCGCCTGGAGTTCGACTCGCTGGCGTACCCGGTGGACACGACCAACTTTGGCGGGCCCACGGACCTGGACACCAACGAGCGCGTGGTGGCGTTCTACACCCGCGCGGTGAACGAGCTGTCGCCCCCGGCCAGCAGCGTGGTGACGCTGGGCTACTTTACCGCCCGCGACCTGTTCAGCTCGGCGCCCACGTCGTGCCCCCGCAGCAACGAGGGGGAGATGTTCTACATGCTGGTGCCGGATCCCACGGGCGCGGTGAACAGCAACGTGCGCACGGTGTCGTTCGTACGCGGCAGCACGGTGGGCACCATGGCGCACGAGCTGCAGCACCTGATCAACGCCTCGCGCCGCGTGTACCTGAACGGCACCTGGACCGGGTCGCTGGAAGAGGTGTGGCTGAACGAGGGGCTGAGCCACATCAGCGAGGAGCTGATGTTCTACCGCACTTCGGTGGGGCTGGCCCCGCGCGGCAACATCGTGGTGACCAACCTCACCACCGGGCCCAACGCGTCGCGCCGGGTGGCGGCGTACAACACCTACGCCAACCCCAACTTCGGACGCCTGCGCGGCTGGCTGCAGCGTCCCGACACGTCGGGCGCGTTCAAGACCAATGACGGGCTGGCGGCGCGCGGCGCGATCTGGGCGTTCCTGCGCTACGCGGCGGACCGCCGCAACGGCAACGACGCCACCATGTGGTACGACCTGGTGAACACGCAGAGCACCGGCACCGCCAACCTGCAGGCGGTGCTGGGCGTGGATCCCAACGAATGGCTGCGTGACTTTACCTCGGCGATCTACGCGGACGACGCGGTGGCGGGGATCGGGGCGGCGCAGCAGATCACCAGCTGGAGCTTCCGCTCGCTGTACGGCGCGCTGAACGGCAGCTACCAGCTGGTTCCCCGCGCGCTGAACAACGGCGTGACGCTCACCCTGTCGTACTCGCGCGGCGGCGGAACGGCGTACACCCGCTTCGGCGTGCCCACGGGCGGGTTCGCGGGGATCACCGCGCTCTCCGGCGGGCTGCCGCCCACCAGCCCATACTCGCTGATCGTGGTGCGCACCAAGTAGCGTACCCTTCGCGGCCCCGGCCGGCGCAAGGTGGATCGAAAGCCGGCCCGCTCTCCGTGAGCGGGCCGGCTTTTTTTTCCGGACGGCGAAGCCCCGTCTGCGACGGGACGGCACTCTCCCCCGACGGCCTGTTGCTCGTTCCTCGCAACTGCCGTCGACCGCTCCCCCAAACTGCGGGGGAGGGGTGTCCCGTCGCTCTTGCTTCTGGTTTTTTCAGGTTTGTCGCGGATATGGTGGCAAACTGCGCGTCATGCGCGAAATGGCTCGCGATGCAGTGAAATGGTGTCAGGGTACGGCGGCGGGCGGGGGGTGCTCCACGCGTGTGTGGATGTGTCGGGAACGGGAGAGGGATGGAAACGCGGCAGGGGGCCATCCGCGTTTTTTGGGAGATACCTATCCCGCCATCCTCGTCCCCCAGCCCGGCGTCGAGGTCAGGCCGCAAGCGCACCGGAGCCTGCCTCCACGAACACCCGATGCGCGATCTTGCGAAGCCCGGGCCCACGAGAAGGTCAGGGGCGTTCCCGCAGAGATTCGCGCGAGAGGACGGTTCGCGGGATCGCGCATCTCCAACCCCTGCTCCGACGTCCCCGCAAGCGCACCGGAGCCTGCCTCCACGAACACCCGATGCGCGATCTTGCGAAGCCCGGGCCCGCGAGAAGGCCGGGGGCGTTCCCGCCGAGGTTCGCGCGAGGGGACGGTTCGCGGGATCGCGCATCGGATGAAGCCGGAATGGTTGGCTGCGGAGCGCCGCGGCGGGAAAGGTGTTCCAGAAAAAAACGCGGATGGCCCCCTGCCGGGCGTCGGTCCCTCTACCGTTCCCGATATCCCCAGGGAAGCCTGGTGCGCCCTCCCCCTGCTGACGTGCAGGACACGGTGTCGCGCATGGTGAGCCCGCCACTGCTCCTCTCCATGCGTGGCGTGCAACGAAAATCCGCGATGAACCTTTTTTCCATGCAGGCGCGCCAGATTTTTGGTTGACCCTTGAGGGTTCTGTGTGCACATTGCGGACGCTCCGCTTCTCCCGCGGCACCCGTGCGCGCCGCCGGAGGCGCCGCGCCCCCACGCCCGCAATACCCATCTCTCCCCATCTCATCCGCAGGTGGCGCATGCCGCTTCGCAACCGCACCGCGCTCGCCGGGCTCCCGCTTCTCTTGGCATTCGCCGCGTGCCATGACGGCGAACCGCTGGCTCCCGGTCCCGACCCGGCAGATCCGGTCCAGCTCGCGCGGCTGGAGTGTGAGGTGACCGTTGCCAGCGGGGCCATGCGCTGCGCCGGCGTGGGGCCGGAGCTGGGCGGCGCGCGAGGGCTGATCGTGGGGAACCAGGGAGAGTACGTGTTCCTGGAGGCCACCAACCACACTTTTACCGGCGGCGACAACGTCTTTTCCATCGACGTGACCGTGCAGAACCTGCTGCCGCAGGCGCTGGGCACCACCGACGGCACCACGCTGGATCCGGCGGCCGTCCGCGTATTCTTCTACCTGGAGCCGGAGGCCAGCGACGGGTCGGGGCGCAGCGTGTCCGTCATCAACCACACCGGGACGGCTTTCTTCACCACCGCGGGGCAGAAGTACTTCCAGTACGACGAGGTGCTGTCGACCAACGAGACCAGCGCCGCGCTCCCGTGGGAGTTCTCCGTCGACCCGCTGCTGGAAAGCTTCCACTTCCAGCTCTTCGTGGCCGCGGCGGTGCAGTTTCCCGACGGCTACGTAGACGTGACCCCGCCGGCCGACACGGTGACGCAGGGCGGGACGGTAGCGCTGTCGCACGTGGTGCGGACGGCCGTGGGCGAGCCGTCGGGCGACCAGTCGGTCACCTGGGGAACGTCGGACGGGGCGGTGGCGACGGTGGACGCATCGGGGGTGGTGACGGCGGTGGCGCCGGGGACGGCCACCATCACCGCCACGCAGGGCGCCATCAGCGGCACGGCGGCGATCGCGGTGTGCCCCAGCCTGGCCGTGGGCGGGGCGTACGTGGTGGCGAACCTGAATTCGGCGCCGTCACTCTGCCTTTCCACGGGCGAGTACACGCTGGGGGCGGTGAACACGGCTGAGGTCGACACGATTCCACTGGCCGTCACCGGCACCGGCATCGTACCGGCCACGGAGCCGCCGTCGCCGCTGCGGCGGCCGGGCGGCGCGTCGTTCGCGCGGAGCGGCGGGATGGACCCCGACTACGGGTTCGAGGCGCGGCTGCGGCGGCTGGAGCGGCGCCAGGTCGCCGGCCGCATCGCGACGGGCGGGGGGCCACGGCGGGGGCCGGGGGCGCCGCGGTTCGCCATCACCCCCGGCGTCCCGGCGGTGGGGGCGCTGATGAGTCTGAACGTGGAGACGGACAACTCGTGCTCCACCTTCGATACCCGCACCGGGCGGGTGGTGGCGGTGGGGACGCACGTGATCGTGATGGAGGATACGCTGAACCCGGAGGGCGGGCTCACGGCGGCGCAGTACGCCGCCATCGCCGACTCGTTCGACCTGAAGATCCACCCCACGATCACCGGCGCCTTTGGCACGCCGTCGGACCGCGACGGCAACGGCCGCGTGATCGCGTTCTACACCAGCGCGGTGAACGAGCTCACCGGTCCGGGCTCGTCCGCGTACGTGGGCGGCTTCTTCTTCTCACGCGACCTGCTTGCGGCCACCGACTGCCCCACCAGCAACGTGGGAGAGATGTTCTACATGCTGGCGGCGGACACGTCGGGCACGGTGAACGGCAACAAGCGCTCGGCCGATTTCATCGAGGAGGTGACGCTGGGCACGCTGGCGCACGAGTTCCAGCACCTGATCAACGCGTCGCGGCGCATGCTGGTGAACACACCGTGGAACGGGCAGCTGGAGGAGACCTGGCTGGACGAGGGGCTGGCCCACGTAGCCGAGGAGCTGATGTTCTACCAGGGCTCGGGGACGGCGCCGGGGATGGATCTGGACCTGGCGGACCTGTCGCCGCCCGCGGTGCAGGACCCGTTCTTCAAGTACGCCGAGGCCAACTACGGCCGGCTGCGGCAGTGGCTGCTGGCGCCGCACGGCAACGGGCCGTTCGAGGCGGGCGACGACGGGCTGGCCACGCGCGGCTCTGCCTGGGCGTTCCTGCGCTACGCCGCCGACCGCCGGGGCGGCACGCAGGCCACCTTCTGGAGCTCGCTGGTGAATACGGGAAACACAGGGCTGGAGAACCTGGAGGCGGTGCTGGGCACGGACCCGCTCCCCTGGTTCCGCGACTTTGCCGGCGCCATGTACGCCGACAACGCGTTCGATCCGGTGTCGCCGCCGGCCAGCTTCACGCAGCCCAGCTGGAACTTCCGCGCGGTCTTCAGCGGGCTGGACTACGATCCGGGGCCCGCGTGCAGCTGCAACTACCCGCTGGCGCCGCGCGACCCCGGCAACGGCGTGACGGACAGCTTCGTGCTCATCCCCGGCGGGGGCACGGCGTACCTGCGGATGGGCGTCTCCGCCGGCGCCTTCGCGGGGGTGGCGGTGCAATCCGGGGGCGTCGCCCCGCCCAGCACCATCCGCCTGGTCGTCATCCGCCGGAAGTAGCGCACCCTTCGCCGGCCCCGGCCGGCGCAGGGTGGATCGACTCTCCGGCCCGCTCACCTCGGTGAGCGGGCCGGCTTTCGTTCGTACGCGCGCCAGCTATTCGTTGGGGGCGTGGTTCCGCGCGCGCGTAGTGCCGATGCTCCGCCCCTTCGGCGGCATCCCCTCCCGCCGCCGTGAACGCGCGGGATCCGCCGCTCGACATCTCCCGGCCTCGTTTGACGGGGGGCGGTCTACCCCGTTCACCCATTCACCCGTTCACCCCGCACCGGAAGGGGCGGCACGGAGATTGACGGTGCGGCGGCGGGCGGGCACGGGTCCGCACTCATCTCCTACCGGACGGCGAAGCGATGCTTCAGGAAGACCAGCGAAAGCAGATCGAAGAGCGGCTGCTCAAGGACCGCGAGCAGGTGCTGGAGGCCATCGGCCACTTTGACGACGCCACGGACGAGCTGCGCGACCGCCTGAGCGAGCTCAGCGTGTACGACAACCACCCGGCCGACGTGGGGAGCGAGAGCCACGAGCAGGAGCAGCAGTTCCTGTTGGCCACCATGGAGGGCCGCCGCCTGTACGCCATCGACGAGGCGCTGGACCGGCTGTACAAGACGCCGGAGGAGTTCGGCCTGTGCGCGGTGGATGGCGAGCCCATCGAGTTCGAGCGGCTGCTGGTGGTCCCCGAGACCCGCGTCTGCGCCACCCACGCCATCATGGCCGACGAAGCCGACGGCGTGGACGCCAACCCCCGCGAAGCCGACGGCAACGCCGACGAAGCCTGAGGGGCGGAAAGAAGTGCGTCAGTGCGGAAGTGCGTGAGTGCGGGAGTTATCCGCGGTTACGCACGTTCGCGTGGCCCTCACCCCTCGGGGCCCTCACCCGGCTCGTTCCTCGCCTGCCCTCTCCCACAAACTGCGTGGGAGAGGGGATAAACGGCACAGGCTGCTGCCCGCATCGGTAGGTTTTGCGCGGAAGGGCAGCGCCCCCTCCGGGCCGGCACCACCGGCCCACCTCCCCCAAAAAAACCTGGGGGAGGTTGAATGCGTTCCACAGCCTGCCGAAGCGCGATCGAATTCTCCCCTTTCTCCCGCGCAGCGGGGGAGAGGGGCCGGAGGAGAGGGGGTGCCGGCGGGCGCCAATTCGATTCTGTTCGTCGAGCCACGATCCTGGCGGCTACGTCCTCCCCTCTCCGTGAGGAACGAACGGGGAGGGGCCGGGGGAGGGGCA
>DASTVC010000682.1:0-3613 GCA_035759295.1 Longimicrobium sp.
CGGGGATGGCGGCCACGTCGCCGCCGGTCAGGTGCACCAGCGCGGGGCGGCGCAGCAGCTTGCCCGCGACCCCCGCCAGCGCGCCGCACGAGGCCCAGTGCCCGTGAATGAGGTCGAACGGCGCGCGGCGGTGCTCGCGGACAATCTGCCCGAGGGAGGTGACGCGCACCGGCCGGCGCCCGGCGTTGTGCACCTGCGCGCCCAGCAGCGTCCAGCGCGCGGGCCGCGGCTCCTGCGTGAGCGCAAAAACGTGCAGCTCGTGCACACGGGCCACGCGCTCGATGAGCGCCAAGCGCGAGGGGATCACCCGCTCCACGCCGGTGCGGTCCACGCCGCCGGGAAGGATCATCGCCACCTTCACCGCGTCACCAGCCGCGCATAGGCATCCGCCAGCTCCCGCCCGACGACGGCGAAGGAGAGGTGCCGGTCGAAGTGCTCCCTCGCGCGCTTTCTCTCCGCGGCGCGGGGACGTCCTGCGTGCTCCGCCAGCAGCGCGGCCAGCGCGGGCGCGTCGCCGCACGGATACAGCCCGCCGACGGCGCCGCCGCGGGTGATGCGGCGGTGCGCGGGGATGTCGGTCACCAGGGGCACAGCGCCGCTGGCCAGCGCCTCCAGGAGCGCGTATCCGCTCCCCTCGCGGCGGCTGGCGGAGAGATACAGGTCCGCGCCGCGCAGCAGTTCCTGCACGCGCTCGTGCGGCACGCGCCCCAGCAACCGCACCCGCTCGCGCAGGGTCGGACTCGCCTCGATGCGCGCGCGGACGGCGGGGAGGAGCGGCGCGTCGCCGTACGCCATCCACAGGCGCGCGTCCGCCAGCCACGGCGCGGCGTGCTCGAACGCGTCCAGCACGGTGAACGGATCCTTGGCCTCCGTCATCCGCCCGATCCAGAGCAGGCATGGAGCGCCATGGATCCCCGCCGCCGCGCGCGCCGTGTCCGGGTCGCCCGGCGTGAAGTGGGTGGATGATTCCAATACCTCGAACACCGGCGTCTCCGCCCGCAGCACGCCGGCGCCGACAAAGGGGCGCGCCATCGCCGCGTCGGTGAACGCCACGCCGGCCGTGCGCGCGTAGCCCCAGCGGTACAGCGCGCGGCGGGAGGGGCGCGGCACCCGGTCCATGTGGTCCTGTACCAGCACCGGCACGCCGAGCGAGGCAGCCATCCGCGCCGCGGCGGGAAAGCCGAGGCCCTGGAAGTGGATGACGTCCGGCCGCAGCGCGCGGACGCGGGCCATCAGCCGCACCGGCAGCGCGGTGGAGAGGCGGCGTGGGAGAATCCGCGCACCCTGTTCCGAGACAAAGTGGACAAGTACCCCCGCCGCCTCGATGGTCTCATCGCGCCAGCCGGCCTGTACCACCTGCACCTCCACACCCGCCCCCGCCGCCGCGGCCGCCACGTCCGTGAGCGTGGGCCACGCCCGCAGCAGCTCCGCGCCGCCGCGGCCGCGCGGGTCGCGAAAGGCGCTCAGATGTATCGCTCGCACGCGTGTCCCCCGCCGTTTATCTTGCGAACCATGCCCCCCCAACCGTCCGATTGCATGCGGATCGATCCCGCCCCGCTCCCCCTCAACGCCCTGGACGAGTCCCCCGACCAGGTGCAGCGCCGCTTTCGGCAGGCGCACGAGGCCGGCACGCCGCGCTGGTTCTGGCCGGAGATCCCCGTCGCGCGCTGGGCCGCCGGCCGCCGCGAGATCGTCCGCGCGACGGGCGACGTGCTCGCCGGCCGCACCGCGGCGCTCGATCCGCGCGGGGAGGTGGGGGCGCAGGCGCTGGGCGTCGCGGCGTTCACCCTGGGGATGGGGCCGCTGCTGGGGCACTGGATCGGCACGGGGGTGCTGGACGCGGAGCCGGAAACCGCCGCCGTTCTGACCTTGCACCTGGAGCACGGCCGCGCGCGGGCGCGAAAGCTGGACGCAGCGCTGGAATCCGCCCTGGCCGCGCTGGCCTCCGCGGGGGTGGCCGCGACGGTGCTCAAGGGGATGCACACCAGCCGCACGCTCTTTCCCGAGCCCGGCGCCCGACCCATGACGGACGTGGACGTGGTGGTGGATCCGGAGAAGATCCCCGCGGCGGAGGGTGCGCTGGAGGCCGCCGGGTTCGTGCGCCTGGCCGTGGCCTACCAGCGCCGCCCCTACCACGCCGACTGGCGGCCGCCCGGCGAGGACGGCCAGCTGCGCTCGCTGATGCTGACCCACCGCGACAGCCCCCTCACGGTGAACCTGCACGACGAGTTCGACCGCCACCCCGGCCCCGGCCGCGTGCGGCTGGGCACGCCCGGCCCGGCGGATACGGGTGCGATGCCCGGCGTGCGCACCCCCGCGCGCGTGCTCGCGGGCCCCTTTCTGATCGCGTACCTGGCCGCGCACGCCGGCGAGGAGCGTGAGACGCTGCTGCTGGTGCGCCTGGTGGAGCTCGTGCTGGCGATGCGGACGGTGGACCCGGCGCCGCTCCGCGACTTTCTGCACGCGCGGCGGATTGCGCACCACGTGTATCCCGCGCTGGCGCTGGCGGAGCGGCTGGCGCCGGGGACGCTGGACTCCGGCTTCCTCGCCTGGCTGCAGGCGGAAAGCGGCCCGCGCGTCCGCGCCGCGGTGGATGCGCTGGACCTGGCGATGCTGCAGCGGATGGATTTGCCCGTCGCCGGCGGACGCTCCCTCGCCGTGCGGGGGATGATGGACCAGCTGCGCGGCGTCCTGGGCTGGCTGGTGCCGTATCCCTCCGCGGCGCGGCTGGCGGCCCTGTACCGCATCCGCTGGGGACGCCTGGTCGCGCGGATGCGCGCGCGCTGACCGCCTCGTGGCGCGGCCACCAAAAGAATGGGCCTCACATAGAGTCAACAGAGTCAGCAGAGTTTTCTCGCGCCGTTTCCGCGGCTCCCGTGCGTCCGGAACCAGATGCGCGCGGGCGGACGGCATGGCGCGGCGGTCGACGAGGCACGATCCCTGGGGCTGTCGGGAACGAGAGGAAAGGTGGAAGCGCGGTAGAGGGCCATCCGCGTTTTTTTGAGGAGGGATGCGGATCGCCCGATGCTCTCCAGGGCGCACGGGGACAAGTCGATCGCACCTCCTGATGCGCGATCTGGTGATGCCTCCGCACGCTCCACGCTCGAGGTGACGCGGGTCGGTTCGTGGATTGCACATCACGCCGCACCCGCCGTTTCCGTCTGGACGGACACGGCGCGCTCGATCGGCGCGTGGCGGCGCAGGAGGAAGGCGGCCGCAAGCGCGCCCCCCGCCGCCAGCCCCAGCGCCCCCGCGACCCCGAAGAGCACGGCGAACGACGTGCGCTCCAACAGCACGCCGCCCAGCGCCGCGCCGGCCAGGCCGCTCCCCTCCGTGGCCGCGTTGCGCCAGCTGCTCACCGCGCCGCGGCGGTCTTCCGGCGCGGTGCGCAGCAGCAGCTGGTCCACCAGCGGGTGCGTGGCCGGCGCGGCGAACCCCTGCACCAGGTAGAGCGCGATCGCGGGCCCCAGCACCGCCACCCCCGCCAACCCCCACACCGCGGGCGCGAAGAGCAGCACCCACCCCAGCAGCACCCGCGCGGGCCCGAGCCGCGCCGCCAGCGAGCCGCTGGCAAACACCGCCACCGCGCTCACCGCCTGCGCCGCCGCCATCA
>DASTVC010000683.1:0-24598 GCA_035759295.1 Longimicrobium sp.
CCGGCGCCAGGACGACGGCGAAGCGGTCCACGCGGTCGGGCGTGGGGAGCATCGCCTCCAGGTCCGGCAGGTGGAAGCGCACCTCGTAGTCGTTGCGGGCGATGCGGTTGGGGTCCGCCTCCCGCTCGAAGACGCCGGCAACGACGAACGGGCGCGCCGGGCCGGTGCTGGCCAGCGCCCGCGCGCGCACCGTGTCGCCCACGGCCAGCGGAATCTCCTCCGCCAGCCGCCGCTCCACCAGGATCTCCGGCACCTGCGTCGGCGCCGGCGGCCCCCCCGCCTGCAGCACCGCCGCCATCCACAGCATCGCGATCAATCGGCCTCCGTTCGCATCGGCGGGAAGGTAGCCTCTGCAAAGCTTGTGCGGGAGAGAGGGGAAAGTGCGTGAGTGCGTGAGTGCGTGAGTGCGCGCGGAGTTCGGGGTGTTTCGGACGGTCCGGCGCGGGATGGTGAGCGCCCCCCTCCCCGGCCCTCCCCCGCAAACTGCGCGGGGGAGGGAGGTGCGACGCACCTTTTCGAAGCGGGATCGAAGTCCACCTCCCCCAGGTTTTTTTGGGGGAGGTGCGAGCCCAGGCGAGTAAGGGGGCGCCCCGCGGGCGCCAGTTCGATGCTGTTCGAAGCGTCCTGAAGTTCTCCCCTCTCCGTGAGGAACGAACGGGGAGGGGCCGGGGGAGGGGCACCCCGCGGACGCAGTTCGATCTCCGTCAAAACGCCGAGAACAACAACGGCCCTCCCCGCGCGGGGAGGGCCGTCGTCATCAAACCATCATCCATCCACCAACTCACCCGTTCACCCGTTCACACCTTACCGGCGCGTGGTCAGGGAGAAGCGGACGGTACGCGGCGCGCCGGGGAGGATGTTGTTGTTGCCGTGCGACGTGGCATAGTACTGCTCGTCGAACAGGTTCTCCACGTTCACCTGCGCGCTAAGACCCGGGGTCACACGCAAGAACACCGCGCCGTCGAACCGGGTAAAGCCGGGGAGCGTGACCGTGTTGTCGATGGCCGCGAACATCTTGCTCTGGTGCAGCACGCCCACGCCAAGGCCCAGCGACGGCAGCACCTGCACGCGGTTCCACATCGACACCGTGTGGCGCGGCACCAGCGGCACCTGCGCACCCGCCGGCGCGGCGGCCGTCTGCTCCACGATCTTCGCGCGCTGCCGCGAGAAGCCGGCGGTCACCTGCCACGCATCGGTCACGCTGCCGGAGGCGCCCAGCTCCCACCCGGTGGTGCGCGCCTCGCCCGTCTGCACGGTGCGCGTGGGATCGTTCGGGTCCGGCGCGGAGGTGTTGGTGCGGTCCAGCCGGTAGATGGCGGAGGTCAGCGCCAGGCCGGGGAGCACGTCCCACTTGGCGCCCAGCTCGTAGTTGGTGAACTGCTCCGGCTCCAGCGTCTCCGTCGTGGCCGTCAGCGAGCTGAACTGGTCGCCGGAGCTGGGCAGGTAGCTCACCGTGTAGCTGCCGTACAGCGACACCGGCTCCACGGGCTTGAGGATGAGCCCCGCGCGCGGCGAGAGCAGGTCGTCCTGGCGATGGAGGTCCTCGTCCGTGCGGTTGTTGTGGAAGTCGATGTCGAAGCGGTCGAAGCGCAGCCCCACGATGGCTTGCAGGTAGCGCGAAAGCTCCAGCTGGTCCTGCACGTACACCCCCGCCACCGTGGCCGTGGACTGGTTGTCCGCGTCCGTGGCGCTCTGCCGGAAAGTGATGGGCGTGGTGACCGTCGGGCTGCCGAACGGCGCCTGCACGGAGGTGGTGGCGTCGTTGTAGTAGCCGGTGTTGCGGAAATTCTCCGACTCCTGCCGCCCGATCTCCGCGCCCGCCAGCAGCGTGTGCTCCACGCCGGCCGTGTTCATCGACCAGTTCAGGTCCGTCTGGTTGAACAGGTTGCGGCGGTCCGTGGCGTTGTTGTAGGCGCTCAGCGTGACCAGCGTCCCGTCCGCGTTCACCGCGCCGGGAAAGCTGTTCTGGTAGAACTTGTCGTAGCTGGCCCAGCGGCTACGGTTGCGGATTGTCAGCCCGCCGATGCCGTGCTCGATGAAGACGTTGGCCGACTGTGCCTCCAGCTCGCTGTGGCTCAGGTCGGGGTTGCCGAAGAAGGTGTGGATGTCCGCGCCCGACGGCCGCCCCTGGAACGAGGGGATGCCGCGATCAACCGTGCGCTCGTCGTTGAAGTACTCGTACCCCGCGCGCAGCGTGGTCCGCGAGCCGAGGGCGACGGCGAGGGTCGGGTTCAGCCCGTAGCGGCGCAGCCCGAACTCGTCGCGGAAGCCGCGCGAATCCTCGAACACGCCGTTGAAGCGCGCGGCCACGTTGGCGCCGAAGCCCTGCCCCAGGTCCAGGGTGCCGCGGCGGTGCTCGTACGACCCCGTCTCCAGGGTGAAAGCTCGCGTGGGCGCCCACTGCGCGTCCTTGGTGACGCGGTTGATGACCCCGCCGCCGCCGCCCCGGCCAAAGATCATGGCGTTGGAGCCCTTGAGCGCCTCTACCCGCTCCGCGTTGTACAGGTCGCGCAGGTACTGCGCGTCGTCGCGCACGCCGTCCACGAAGAAGTCGGCGGTGGAGCTGTTGCCGCGGATGGTCGGCGCGTCGCGGTGCCCCTCGCCCTGCCCCATGGTGATGCCGGGGACGTAGCGCACCACGTCCGCCATCGACTGCATGGACTGGTCGGCGATCAGCTCGCCCGTCACCACGCTCACCGACTGCGGCGTGTCGCGCAGCGGGGTGTCCGTCTTCGTGGCGGTGGTGGTGCGGCGCGTGGCGTACCCCACGCTGCGCGAGCCCACCACGGTGAGCGGCGTGAGCGTGTAGGCGCCGCCGATGCGGCTGTCGCCGCGCGCCACCATCGCCGTCTCGCCGTCCGCGAACTGCGCGGCCAGCCCGGTGCCGGCCAGCAGCTGCCGCAGCGCCTCGGGCGCCGTCAGCGCGCCGGTCACCGCGTGCGACTGCACGCCCGCAGCCGCGCTCACATCCAGCTGCACGCGCACCGCCGCCTGCCGGCTGAACGCCCGCAGCGCGTCGGACAGCGGCTGCGCGGGAATGTTGAAGCGGATGGAGGCCGTGGTGTCGCCCGGGATCGGCGCCAGCGCCGAAAGAGACAGCGTGGAGCGCGGAGCCTGCGCCGCGGCCTGCGTGCCGCAGAGCAGGCATCCGGCGCCGAGAAGAACAGTCAGTCGCATGAGCGAGCAGGATCAGCAGGTGCATAGATGAGAACGATTCTCAACATCATACAGGCTGTTCCTTCTTCCCGCAAGCACTCGGTCCGTCGAATGGTGGACGGCGGATGCGGCCGCGTGGTTCGCTAGAATCGAAGTCGTTGCGCGGCAGCAACTTGAAGCCCCACCCGGCGCGAATGGCGCCGGGCGGGGCTGGGGATACAGGCTCCACGGAAGGACTGCGTCCGGAAGATCACTGTTCTGAAGGAGGCGCCGCGCTTCCACTCACACGGAGGGCACCGAGGAGGCGGGGGATCGAACCCCTCCGCGTCTCCGTGCCCTCCGTGCCCTCCGTGCCCTCCGTGTGACACCCGTCCTTGTCAGGATCCGGGTTCAGACGTCAACCGCCCCTCGTTCAGCAGGCGTACTCGCCGCACATGGGCTCGTTCTCCACGTAGACGTAGTATTCGTTGGACGTGACCTGCGTCCCGTTGGAGGTGACCAGGGCGCGCACGTAGAAGCTCTGGAGGCCTGAGTTGCGCGTGTAGGTGCTCGAGTTCGTCCCCACGTTGGTCCAGGTGGAGCCGGTCACGGTCTTGTACTGCCACTGGTAGGTGTACGGTGCGCTGCCCCCCTGCGGGGTCACAGACCAGTAGCCGGGCTGCGGCCTCACCAGGTAGTCGTCGCCGGTAACCGTGGCCCCCGTGATGCCCCCGGTGGAGATGTTGACCGTCACCAGGTGCGTGTCGGAGCCGGGGAGCCCGTTGGAGGTGACGGTCACGCGCAGCTCGAACGACGAGTTGCCCGCGGAGACGGCGCGGGAGTAGGAGCTCCCGGTGCCCACCGACGACCAGGCGCCGGTGCCCACGCGGTATTCCCAGTTGTAGGTGTAGATGCCGTTCCCGCCGGCGGCGTTCGCGTACCAGGTGTAGGTGCCCGCCGTGGTGATGCTGGTCGGCCCGCTGATGTTGGCCGTGGGCGCGGAGACCGGCCGCACCGGCCGCACCAGGCCGTAGCCGAAGTACACGTCCTTGCCGGCGGTGCCCAGGTCCTCGGCGCGGGCGTACAGCGAGTCCACGATCTGCTGGTTGGTCCAGGTGGGGTTCTGCGACTTGAGCAGCGCCGCCACGCCCGTCACGTGCGGCGCCGCCATCGAGGTGCCGCACAGCGTGCCGTACGTGTTCACACCGATGGTGCTGTACGCCTCGAACGGCGCCGCGATGTCCACGTGCGCGCCGTAGTTGGAGTAGCCGCCGCAGACGGTGGTGCCGCTGCCCGCGAACGTCTTGTTGCTGTTCACGCCCGACACGCCCACCACGTTGGTATAGGCCGCCGGGTAGAAGGTGGTGTTGCTGAGGTTGTTCCCCGCCGCCGCCACCAGCACGATGCCGCTGCTCCACGCGTTCGCCACCGCCGTGGCCATCCCCGCGTCGTAGGCCGTTCCGCCCACGCTCAGGTTGATGACGTCGGCGTTGAAGATGCCCGCGTTGATGCCGGCCGTGATCTGGTCGGTGGCGCAGCCGTTGGTTGCCGAGTCGCAGGCACCGTACACGTAGGTGTTGGCGCCGGTGATTCCCGGGGCCACGCCCACCACGCCGTCGGTGTTGTTGCGCGCGGCGATGATGCCCATCACGTGGGTGCCGTGCCAGATGCCGCCGTCGTCGCAGCCGCCGTAAAGGCCGGCGCAGTTGGCGCTGGGCACGGCGGGCAGGTCCACGTGGTTCTGCTGGTGGCCCGTGTCGACGATCTCGATCCTGGCGCCGGTGCCGGTGTTGGTGGCCCAGAACGCGGGCGCGCCCACCATGGTGATCCCCCACGGCGTGGTCTGCGCCTGCAGCGACGCGTACTGCCGCGGCTCAACGAAGTCCACCAGCGGGCTCGCCGCGACGGCGGCCGCCGACGGGCCGGACATGCGCACCCGCGCGCCGCCGATGGCATCCAGCAGCTCCAGCACCTCTACGCCGTTCCGCTCCAGCAGCTCCAGCCCGGCCCGCACCGTTCCCGCCGTGACCGCGCCGCGGTTGCCGGTAGCCAGGGCGCGCGCGCTCCCCGGCTCCTTGAACGTCACCACCGCGTAGCCGCCAACGGCCGAGACGGCGGTCGCCAGCGCCGCCGGGTCGCGGTCCCACGGACGCGCCGCGGGCGGAAGGTCGATGCGCACCGCCGGCAGGTCGCGCGGCGAGCGGCCGCCCACGCTGAACGACGGGGCCGGTTCGCCGGCCGCGGACGGGGTTGCGGGTGAAACGGGCAGGTCGGAGCACGCGGCGGCCGCCGCCAGCAGCAGCAGGGATCGAGTGAATGCCGCGACCTGTTTTGCGCGTAACTTCATCGTCGCCTCCGGATGGGGATGGGGGAAGTCGCTACACAGGGCGCAGGCGCGTCCAGCGCTCGGGTAAAGCGCGCTCCCATGGCGGGGAAGGCACTCGGGGGCCTCGAGCGGCGGAGCCGGCGGGAGTAGCGACAGTTGTTCCTACAATTTATGTCTGATGATGGTAGTATGCAAGTGGGTGAGTGCCCCAGAGGCTTGTTGCAACGAGCCTCGCATGCTGCTGCCTCCGGTGGGTTGGCGACTACGGGATTCTGTCGATGCGAGCCTCTTCCCGCCGCCGGCCTCAGCTGCGCGGCGCCGGGCGCTCGGCGATGGCGACGGCCCAGCCGGCGTCGTGCTGGCGGCGCCCTTCGGGCTCGTAGCGCGCCAGGCGGAATCCGGCTTCGCGCAGCTCCGCCTCGAGCTCCGCCTCGTGAAAGCGGTGGACGTACATGGGGATCAGGTCGTCGCCGAACTCCGGCGGCTCGCGGCGCAGCAGGCGGCGGATGATGCGCGCCACCCGGTACTCCGCCTTGAGGCGGGTGAGCACCTCCGGCTTGCTGAAGAACGACACCAGCACCGGCGCGCCCTCCGGCATCAGCGTGCGCAGCCGGCGCATCAGGTCGATGCGCCGCGCCCGGCCCACGATGAGCATGTACGAGCCCCATCCCATGATCACGCCGTCGTAGCCGCCCTCCGCCGGCGTGGTGTCGCGGGGAAGCAGGCGCACGGTGCCCGCCGCCCCGTGGCGCGGCAGAAAGCCGCCCGCGAACTCCACCAGCGTGGGGTTGCACTCATAGCCGTCCACGCGGAACCCGCGCTTCTCCAGCGCCAGCACCTCGCGCCCGCCGCCCGCCCCCAGCACCGCCAGCCGCGTCCGTCCCTCGAACCAGCCGCTGATGGCCGCCTCTTCCCAGTCCATCAGCCCGCGCAGGTTGTGCGCTTCGCCGTTGTACGTCTCGCTGCCATGGTAGTGCAGCTCGTCCACCGCCTCCAGGTGGCCGCGCGTCATCACCCCCAGCCACACGCCCACGAACGCTCCGTCCAGCGCGCGGACGAACCTCATCCACCGCCGCCCCAGCCACAGGTAGAAGCGAACGAGCGGCGACCGGATGGTGGGCTTCATCGGGATGGGGATCGGCGGCGGTGGAGGCGCGGACGAGGGACGCGAACGGACGCGGAGTATCCGCCGCCCGGGCGGCGCTGTCAACACGCTCACCTCGACCGTAGAGGTGGGGATGGATTTCAAGATCGCGCATCAGGTGATGCGATCGACTTGATCCAGGGCATTGCCGAAGCGTCCGTGCCGATCCGCATCCCCTCCTCCAACAAACGCGGATGGCCCCCTGCCGCACTTCCCTCCCTCTCCCGTTCCCGACAGTTCAAGGGATCGTGCGCGGGAGCAGAGGAAACGGCATGAGACAACTCTGCTAACTCTGCTGACTCTGCGTGAGGCCCGAGCTTTTTGCGGATTCGGGATCAGCCGCCCGGTTCCACGGGAAGGCGCAGGGTAAAGGTGCTGCCCTCGCCGGGGGCGCTGCGCAGGGTGAGGTCGCCGCCGAGCAGGCGCGCGAACTCGCGGCTCAGCGCCAGGCCCAGCCCCAAGCCCCCCTCGCGGCGCGTGGTGGAGGGATCCACCTGGAAGAAGGGCTCGAAGACGCGGTCCTGCAAATCGGGCGGAATGCCGGGACCGGCGTCCGACACCTCCAGCACCACCTCGGGCCCGGCGGGGTGCAGATCGACCGTAATGCCGCCGCGCTGGCTGAACTTGACCGCGTTGCCCACGAGGTTGGTCAGGATCTGCCGCACCATCCCGGGGTCCGTCTGCACCCGCAGCTCATCGGGCGTGCGCACGTCCAGCGTCAGGCCGCGCGCGTCCGCCGCCCCGCGCAGGGATTCGCAGACGTCGCGGACGAGGGAGGCGATGGCCACGGGCTCCGGGCGGGCGCGCTTGCTGCCCGCCTCCACCCGCGCCACGTCCAGCACCTGGTCGATCAGCGTCACCAGGTGCTCGCGGGCGCCGCGCATGCGCCGCAGCGCCTCCCGCTGCCGGGGGTTGATGTCGCCGTAGATCCCTTCCTCCAACAGGCTGCTGAAGCCCTCCAGCGCGTTGAGAGGCGTGCGCAGCTCGTGGCTCATCATCGCCAGGAACTCGCTCTTGGCGCGGCTGGCCGCCTGCGCGCTCTCGTACAGCCGCGCGTTGCGCACCGCCACCGCCGCCTGCCCGCCCAGCAGCGCCAGCGTGGACAGTTCCTCGCGCGTGAACGGCGGGCTCTGCGGGCCGCGGACCAGGCCCAGCATCCCCAGCCGCTCGTCGCCCGCGCGCAGGGGAAAGACGGCGTAGTGCTCCACTCCCGCGCGCCGCATCCACGCCATGGCGGGGTGCGCGGCATCGTCCGCGGCGGAAAAGACGCGGGGCCCGCCGCGGCGGAACGCCTCGTCCGTCAGGCTTCCTTCGACCGGGCCGCCCATCCCCCGCAGCGGCTGCAGCAGCCCCGACGCCACCGCCATCCGCAGCTCCGCGTCCCGCTCCCCCGTCAGCAGCGTGAGCCCCGCACCCTCCGCGCCCACCAGCTCGCCGGCCAGCGACACCATCCGCTCCATCACCTCCGCCGGGTCCAGCGTGGAGCCCAGCACCTCCGCCGCGCGGAGGAGGGCGCGGTTCACCTCCGCCCGCTCGCGCTCGCCGGCGTACAGCCGCGCGTTGTGGACGGCCAGCGCGGCGGAGTCGGCGAACGCCTCCAGCAGCCGCGCGTCGTCGCGCCCGAAGCCGCCGCTCCGGTCCACCACGCCCAGCACGCCCAGCGCCTCGCCGTACGCGCGCACGGGCACCAGCAGCAGGTTGCGGGCGCCCACGCGGTGCATCATGGGCAGCAGCGGGCTGGCGGCGGGGAGCGTCTCCAGCGCGTTGAACAGCTGCGTCCCCTCGCGCAGCACCACCTCGGCCGCGGAGCCGTGCAGCGCCGTGCGCACGCCCTCCATCTCCGCCATCAGCCCCAGCGCGGGGGAAACGTGGATCTCGTCGGCCCCCGGCCCCGGCGCGGCGAAAAAGCTGCCGCGCGCGCCCAGCAGCTCCATGGCGTTCTGCCCCGCCAGGCGCAGCACGTCCTCCGGCTCCAGCGACGACACCAGCGCGCGCCCCATCTCGCGCAGCGCGCGGCTCTCCTCCTCGCGCAGGGCGGCGTTGGCGGCCGCGTGCTCGGCCTCGGTGGTCCGCTCGATGAGCGCGCGCTCCAGCGTGAGCCGCTCGGTGATGTCGTAGAAGCCTACCATCCCGCGCTCCACCCGCCCCGCCGCGTCGCGCAGGGGCACGCCGGAGGCCAGCACCGTGCGCTCGGACCCGTCCGGCAGCCGCAGCACCATCTCCACCTCGCGCGTGGCCTCGCCGGCCAGGGCGCGGGCCAGCGGCACCTCGCTCGCCTCGAACGGCTCGCCCGTGGGGCGGAAGGTCTGCCAGCGCGCCGCGTACTCGCGCACGTCGGGGGCGGCGAGCTCGTCCGGCGTGCGCCCGCCCAGCATGACGGCGGTGGGGTTGATGTAGGTGATGCGGCCGGACGGCGCCTCGGCCACCACGACGCCCATGGGAAGGGTGTTCAGCACGTCGTACAGCGCCCGCCGCTCCGCCTCCACGCGGTGGCGGCCCTGGACGAGCGCCGTCACCTCGACGGCGAGAATGAGGAGGTAGCGCACGCCCTCGCCCGGGTCGCCGGCGATGGGCTTGATGGTCAGGCGGAACCAGGCGGGGCCGCGGTCGAAGCCGTGGTATTCGAACTGGTCGCTCTCGAAGGTGCGGCCGGTGTCGCGCACCCGCTGCAGCGTCTGCCCAACGCCGCTCTCCCCGTACGCGGGAAGGATCTCGGCCATGGTGTGGCCCACGATGGCGCCCGCCTGGTTCCACGGCGCGTCCAGCAGCTGGCCGTACGCCTCGTTGGCCTCCAGCACCACCATGGTGTCCGCGTCCAGCAGCGCCAGCGCCACCGGCGCGCCGGAGACGATCTCGCCCAGCCGCCGCTCCCGCTCCGCCAGCGAGCTGTGCGCCTCCTGGACGCGGCGCTGCAGCTCCTCCATCTCCGCCTGCGCGGTCACGTTGCGCAGGCGCACGCGAAGGTCGCCGCTGTCCAGCGGCTCCGCGGCCACCTCCCAGACGTGCGGCACCTGCGGCCGCCGGTCGAAGCGGAAAAGGATGGGGACGCGCGACTGCATGGCGCGCCGCACCTCGCCCGCCTCGGGCACCTGGTCCCAGCCGGGGATGGCGTCCCAGAAGGTCTCCACGCCCTCACGCCCGCCCAGCAGGTTCAGAATCTCCAGCATGGAGGCGTTGGCATACAGAAACCGCCACTCGGGCGAGAGCACGGCCACGCCGTCGCGGGCGCGTCCGAACTGCGCGTCGTGTTCGCGGGAACGTGCCTCCGGGGTCGGGCTCACGGGTGCGTGCCGGGGGTGCGGGACGGGGCGTTTCGAGGCGCATTCGGCCCGGCAAGTTCGCGGCCAGAGAGGGTGACGGTGAACGGGTGTGATGGTGTGATGGTGTGATGGTGTGATGGTGTGATGGTGTGAGGGTGTGATGGTGTGATGGTGTGATGGTGTGATGGTGTGAGGGTGTGAGGGTGTGAGGGTGTGAGGGTGTGAGGGTGTGAGGGTGTGAGGGAGGAAGATCGGCCCGCGTCCGCGGGGCTCTCACCCGCTCGCTCAGGCTCGCACCCTCTCCCGCAAGCGGGGAGAGGGTATAAACGTCGCGAATGCCCGCGGCGCGTTTCCGCCGTTGTGGACTTTGTTGACGCGCTGATCCCTTCCACGCGGGCCGGCCTGCGCTGACCCGAGAAGGTGAAGCCCCGTTCGGTGCCGCGTGAGCGGCGCCGAGACGGGGCTTATGGCATTTCTAGCCGCGGGTTTTAACCCGTGGTGCCCCGAGACGGGGTTTGATGTTGATGCGTAGTGTTTTTTCTCCGTGGCGGGTTTTAACCCGTGGTGGGTGGGCGAGCCGAAACCCTACCCCGCCGCCTCCAGCAGCTCCGTGACGGGAAAGATCGTGTGCACCGCGTAGCCGCGCGCCTCGATGGCCTCGCGGCCGCCGCCTTCGCGGTCCACCAGCGCGATCACGCCAAGGACGATGCCGCCTTCCGCCTCCACCGCGTCGCAGGCCTGCAGGGCGCTCTTGCCGCTGGTGATCACGTCCTCGACGACGACCACGCGCGAGCCGGACGCAAAGCATCCCTCCACGCGCTTGCCGGTGCCGTGGTCCTTGGGCTGCTTGCGCACCGAGAACGCGTGCACCGGCGCGCCCGCCAGCCACGACGCGTGCGCCATGGCGTAGGCCACCGGGTCCGCGCCCATCGTCAGCCCCCCGACGGCGTCCGGTGCCAGGCCGGCCGTCCGCAGCAGCTCCAGCCCCAGGCGGCCGACCAGCGCCTGCCCCTCGGCGTGCGTGGTCGTGGTGCGGCAGTCGATGTAGTACTGGCTGCGCGCGCCGGAGGCCAGCACGAAGTCGCCGGTGCGGAACGAGCGCTCCAGCAGCAGGGCGCGCAGGCGGTCGCGGTCGCTCATGAGTCCAGCGCGGGCGGGGTGGGGAGCGCCACCCACTCCTCCAGCGTGCGCGGCGGCGGATACGGCTCGCCGAACTTCTCGTGCAGCGCCTGGATGGCGGCCACCACCGTCACGTCGCTGCGCACGTCGCTGTCGGCCCCGAACTCCAGGAACTCGATGTACGTGTCGCGGTGGTCCGCCGACGCGAACGCCCACGCGTGGGCCCCGCGCGCGGCCGCCGCGTGGTGCAGCGCCGCGTACAGCTCCGCGTACTCCGGAATGCGGTCGTCCGGAACGTGCCGGCGAATGGTCACCAGCCTGCGCGGCTTTGTCTCCATCGGAAAACCGACCATCGATCAGTAGTGGATTGGGATTGCCTCGGTGCCGTGCAGACCGGGGGCGGAGGGTGGAGGATGACACGCATCCGCTGTGCTCATCGTGCCCCCTCCGCGCGTTCTCCGGTCGATGCGCAACTTTCGACCCGCACCCCGTCCGCCGCAAGTGCGCGCGAGCAGATATCGCCCGTCGAAGCGCGATCGAATTCTCTCTTCTCCACGTGGAACGGGCAGGAAGGGCCCCCTGGACGAACCTTTCGCGTCGCGCGCAGGTATCCCACGCTTGCCGTGGAGGCGGGCGGCCAGTCTCTTGCCCCTGGTTCCGCGCTCCACGCGACGACGTTCTGAATCGAAGGGATCCACCTCTTTTGCGAATTCCCGTTCTTTCCCTCGTCTCTCCGCGCCGCCTCGCCCGGCTCGCGCTGGCGTGCGCGGCGCTCGCCTGCGCGCTCGCGCCCGGGCGCGCCGTCGCTCAGGAGACCGGGACCGTATCCGGCCGCGTGCTGAGCCCCGCCGGCGAGCCGCTGGAGGGCGCCGCCGTCACCGCGACCCCGACCTCCGGCGGCCGCGCGCGCCGCGCCACCTCCGGCACGGACGGCAGCTATCGCGTCGCGGGGCTGGCGCCCGGCGCGTGGACGCTGCGCGCGACGCGGCTGGGCTTCGCGGCGGCGGTGCAGCAGGTCACGGTCCGTGCGGGCGAGCAGCGCGTGGAGCTGCAGCTGTCCGACCAGGCGGTGGTGCTGGACCCCGTGGAGGTGCGCAGCCGCCGCGACAGCGAGCGCGAGCGGACGCGCTTCGAGACGGAGGCCGGCGTCACCACCCGCGTCATCACGGGCGCGGAGATCAAGATGCTGCCGGGGCTGGGCGAGGCCGACGTGCTGCGCGCCGTGGAGGTGCTTCCCGGCGTCGTCTCCACCTCCGATTTCTCCAGCGCCTTCAACGTCCGCGGCGGGTCGGCGGACCAGAACCTCATCCTGCTGGACGGCTTTACCATCTTCAACCCGTTCCACCTGGGCGGCCTGTTCAGCGTCTTCAACTCCGACGTCATCGCCCGGGCGGAGCTGCTCTCCGGCGGCTTTGGCGCGGAGTACGGCGGCCGCGTCTCGTCCGTGCTCACCGTGGAGAGCGACGCGGGCGAAGAGCGCTTCGGCGCGGACGTGGGCGTGTCGGTGCTGGCCACCCGCGTCGCGCTGCACTCCGCGCTCCCCGACGCCGTGGTGCAGGGGCTGGGCGGCGAGCGGGGGAGCTGGTACCTGTCCGGCCGCCGCTCGTACTTCGATGCGCTGCTGCGGCCGGTGACGGACTTTCCGTATCACCTCACCGACCTGCAGACGGGCGTGACGATGGAGACGGCCGGCGGCGGGCGGCTGCAGCTGGTGGGCTACATGGGCGAGGACGTGCTGGACCTGTCCAACTTCGACCCCCCGGGCGAGGAAGACGCGGGAAGCGTCCTGCGGGTACGGTGGAACTGGGGGAACGACGTGGTCGGCCTGCGCTGGACGCAGCCGCTGGGCTCGCGCTGGGTCAGCCAGACGCGCCTGGGCTTCTCCCGCTACGCCGAGGCGCTGACCTTTCCCGACTTCGACGATACCCGCTTCGCCAGCAACATCACCGAAACGGCGCTGCGGCAGGATTTTACCCGCCAGGTGAGCGCCGCCCTCACCGCGCAGGCCGGCGGCGAGGTGACGCGGATGGAGTACGCCAACCGCGCCGACGCCGGCGGAACGACCTTCTTCGCCAACGGGCGCGACGGGATCTTCGGCGCCGGATACGGGCAGCTGCGCTGGCAGCCCACGCCCGCGTGGATCGTAGAGCCCGGGGTGCGGATGGACGTGGCCCGCAGCGCCGCCGGCGCCTGCGCGTCCGGCGACGGGGGTCCGGTGGATGAGGACGCGTCCACCAATCGTACCTGCGTGCTGCTGTCGCCGCGGCTGGCCGTCAAGCGCTTCCTGGGCCCGCGGAGGGACGCGGCGGTCAAGGTGGCCGTGGGCCGCTACGTGCAGTTCCTGCACTCCATCCGCGACGAGGCGCTCCCCGTCAGCAACGACCGCTGGGTGCTGGCCGACCGCGACGTGCCGCCGGTCGTCAGCGACCAGGTGCAGGTGGGGCTGGAGAAGTACTGGGGCGACGCGTGGTACGCATCCGCCGAGGCCTACTATCGAAGCTACGAAGGCGTCACCGACATCAACCTGGCGGACGATCCCAACCTGATCAGCGACGACCTGCTGCAGGGGGATGGGGATTCGTACGGGCTGGACCTGCTGCTGCGCCGCGACACCGGCCGGCTTACGGGATGGACCACCATCAGCCTGCTGCGCGCGGAGCGGACCTTTCCGGACCCTCTCGCCGCCGGGATCGACGGGGTCCCGCAGACGGTGACCTTCTCCCCCGTCTTCGACCGGCGGCTGGATATCGACCTCGTGCTGCAGTACAAGCTGCCGGGCGCGCTGGAGACCGGGCTGCGGTGGAACTACGGCAGCGGCACGCCGTACACGCGCCCCGCGGCGCAGATCGTGGGGTTCGAGACGGACGTAACCAACGGCGGCTACCGCGTTATCCGCCCCCAGTCCGACGACCCCGACGTGCCCTACTTCGTGGTTCCCGGCGACCGCAACCGCGAGCGCTACCCCGCGTACCACCGCCTGGACCTGACGATCCGCCGCCCCTACGCGCGCCGGTGGGGCACCTTTACGCCCTACCTGCAGGTGCTGAACGTGTACAACCAGCGCAACGTGCTCTTCTACGGCTTCGACTACGACCGCACCCCGCCCACCCGCAGCGGCATCAGCATGTTCCCCGTCCTCCCCAGCATCGGCGTGGAGGCGAGCTTCTGATGCGCGGGATGATGAGGATCGCCGTGGCGGGTGCGGCGCTCGCGCTCCCCGCGTGCACCATCGCGGACGTGACGGTGGCGCCGGGGGAGGACCGGCTGGTGGTGGAGGGGGTGCTGCGGACGGACGCGCGCACGCAGTTCATCCTGCTGCACCGCGGCGTGCAGTCCGGCGTGGCGCAGGGCGAGCCGGGCGCCGAGGTGGTGGTTACGCGCGGCGACGGCCTGCGCATCACCTTCCACGAGAGCGCGCTGGCGTGCTATTCCATCGACCCCGGCTACCTGGACGTCGACCACCCGATCGAGATTCGCGGCACCTGCTACGCCTCGCCCAGCCTGGCGGGGCGCTGGGTGATTCCGGGCGCCACGTACGACCTGAGCATCCGTTCCACGCGCGGCGAAGAGGCCCGCGGGCGCACCGTGGTGCCGGGCACGTATACGCTCAAAGGCGTGCCGGTCTCGCGCTTCGACGACCAGCCGCCCCAGCCGTGCACGCTGGCCCCCGCCACGCCCCTGCCCCTTACCTGGACGCAGGCGGCGGGCGCGTGGGGGTACATCGCGCCGCTGCAGATCAGCGGGCTGCGCGCGGCGCTGCCGGACAGCATCGAGACACCGGACCCGCTGGAGCTGCTCGGCGTCTCCGTGTCGGCGGCGGACACGTCGCTGGTGCTGCCGGGCGAGTTCGGCGTGTTCGACCGCTTCAGCCTGAACCAGGACCTCCTGCGCGTGCTGCAGACCGGCCTGCCAGCCGGCACCTCGGCGCGCGTGGTAGTGGCCGCCGCGGACCGCAACTACATCAACGGCGTGCGCGGGGGATCGTTCAACCCGTCCGGGCCCGTGCGCATCTCCAGCGTGGTGGGCGACGCCGTGGGCGTGTTCGGCTCGCTGGAGCCGCTGTACGCGACCGTCGTCGCCGGCCCGCCGGTCAACGGCCGCCCCTTCTGCGGCGGCTGAAGGCGAACAGCCTCACGCGGAGACGCGGAGGTCGCGGAGGAAAAGAAACAGAGGCACGGGGGATCGATTCCCCCATGCCTCTGGTTCTTTATCCCCTGCAGTTCTCCGCGCCTCCGCGTTCTCCGCGGCTCCGCGTGAGACCTGCCGTTGCCCTTACATCGAGCCCGCGAACGAGTAGACGATCATCACCGTGGCGCGGACGGTCTGCTCGCCGGGGTTGATGGGCGTGGGCGCGGACTGCGCCATGTCGGCCACCATCCCCTCGCGCGCCATCATCACCGGCCCGCTGTACCCCACCTCCACCGTCGACGCCTCGCGCACCGCCCCCAGCTGCACTCCCATGGCGCCCGCCAGTGCCTCGGCGTCGGCGCGGGCGCGGCGGGTGGCTTCGGCGATGGCCTGCGCGCGGAACCGCTGCGGCTCGCGCAGCGAAAAGCGCACGCCATGCACGCGGTTGGCCCCCGCCGCCAGCGCCGCGTCGATCAGCCCGCCGACCTTGGAAATGTCGTACGTGGTCGCGCTGACGGTGTTCATCACCCGGTAGCCGCGAATGCGGGGCTCACCGCCCTGCTCCACCGGCCGCTGGTCGTAGTCCGGGAACACGTTGTAGTCGCGCGTCTCGATGCGCTCGCGCGGCACGCCGGCCCGCACCAGCGCCGCGATCACGCGGTCCATGGCCTGCGCGTTGGCCGCCGCGGCCTCCTGCGCGTTGCTGGCCGCCGTCTCTACGGCGAAGTCGGCGGTGGCCTGGTCCGGCGCGGCGCGCACCTCGCCCGTCCCCGATACGCGGATGGAGGGCGGCGGCGCGGGGTGCGGCATGGGCGTCTGCGCGGCGGCCCCGCCCGCGAATGCCAGCACCGCGGCTGCCGCGGCGATCGTCGTCGTGGTCCTCATCCTGAAAAACTCCCCGTCCATTGGTGTGACTGCATGCCGCCCCGGTGGCGGCGTGTGCCTGCGTACCCGCCGCCCCGCGCGCAGGTTGCGCGCCGGGAGAAAAGAGGAGGGCCCGGAGCGGGGAGGCTCCGGGCCCTTTGGGGGGGTGGACCAGCGTCAGGACGGCGTAGAGGGCGGGTACTGCGGTCGTCGAGGCGGGAGGGGTGGTGCGGATGCTTTGAAAGTGATCGGGCCACCGTTCGCTGACCCCCCAGGTCAGGTGCCCAGGCTTCGGGCGCTTGCGGCATCCCTAAGGGCAAGGCGGGGGCCATGGTGCCAGATCGAAGAACATCGTTGATACGTAAGCACTTAGGCGCATTCCTGTGTCTGGCACGGCGCTTTTTCATGGGGAGATCATGACACGTGTGAGACTTGTCTGTCCCACCCCCTTTCCTCAGCGTATACAGAACACGACTGTAGATACGAATTTAACCATCCAAATTTTCGATTTTCATCTCCCGGCTCGGGTCCGGACGGTCGCGGCGCGGACAGACGGGGTGCCGTGGCCGGTGCGCGTGTAGTAAGTTTGTGCGCGGACGGCGGATGCGGCGTCCCGATCGATCGAAACCATGGGTATGGTGGAATGGCGGCCAGGAAGTACGGGATCCGGGAGGTATTCGCCACGCTGCAGGGCGAGGGCGCGCAGGCGGGCACGCCGGCGGTGTTCCTGCGCTTCGCGGGGTGCAACCTGGGCTACGACGTGTGCCCCTGGTGCGATACCGACTGGGTGAAGGCCGTGTACACGCTGGACCTGGACGACACGCTGGACCTGGTGCGGCGCACGGCGGTGGAGGGCTTCGGCGGGGAAAAGGCGGGGCTGCTGCTGGTGGCCACGGGCGGCGAGCCCAGCCTGCAGTTCGACAAGCCGTTGTCGGATGCGCTGCGGGCGCGCGGCTACCGAATCACCATGGAAAGCAACGGCTCGCGCCCCGTGGACCGCTCGCTGGTGGACTGGCTCACCATCTCGCCCAAACAGGTGGAGTTCGCGCAGAAGGAAGGGGACGAGCTCAAGCTGCTTTTCACCGGATCGTCCGCTCCGGGGATCACGCCGGACGTCCATTCGGTGCGGCGGATCGCGGAAGGGACGCGATTCGGGCAGTACTTTCTGCAGCCGGTGGACGTTCCCGTGCTGGGCGGGCCAAACTACGGGGAGACGATCGCGGCGGTGATGGAGCTGGGCCCGCCCTGGCGGATGTCGGTGCAGACGCACAAGGTGGCCGGGATTCCGTGACCCGCGCCGCCTGCCGGGGCTGAGCGGTGCGCGCGTTCTACACCGACCGCTACGTCCTGCCGCTGCCGGTGGGACACCGTTTCCCGATGATAAAGTACGCCCGCCTGCGCGAGCGCTGCCTGGCGGAGGGCGTGCTGCGCCCGGACGAGCTGTCCGAGCCCCCCGCGGCCGCGTGGGACGAGCTGGCGCTGGTGCACGAGCCCGCCTACCTGGCCGCCGCCCGCGACGGGTCGCTCACGCCGCTGGAGCAGCGGCGGATCGGCTTTCCGTGGAGCCCGGAGATGATCGAGCGATCCCGCCGCTCCTCCGGCGCGACCATCGAGGCCGCGCGCACGGCGCGGGACGAGGCGGCGGAGCGGGGGTGGGGGATCGCGGTGAACCTGGCGGGGGGCACGCATCACGCCTGCCCGGACCACGGCGAGGGCTTCTGCGTCTTCAACGACGCGGCGGTGGCCATCCGCGTCCTGCAGCGCGAGGGTCGCATCCGCCGCGCCGTGGTCCTCGACTGCGACGTGCACCAGGGCAATGGCACCGCCGCCGCCTTCCGGGCCGATCCCACCGTCTTCACCTTCTCCATCCACGGCTCGAAGAACTTTCCGTTCCGCAAGGAGCGCAGCTCGCTGGACGTGGAGCTTCCCGACGGCGCCGGCGACGACGTCTTTCTCGCCGCGCTGGAGCTGCACGTCCCGCGGATCCTGGACGAATTCCGCCCGGATCTCGCCGTCTACCTGGCGGGCGCGGATCCGTGGCGCGAGGACCGGTTCGGGCGGCTGGGGATGAGCAAGGAGGGGTTGATGGAGCGCGATCTCCTGGTCCTCGCCGCCTGCCGCGACGCCGGTGTTCCCGTCGCGGTGGCGATGGCCGGCGGCTACGCCCGCGACACCGAGGACACCGTCGACATCCACCTGCGCACCATTGCCCTCTGCCGCCGGATGTGGGCGGAGCGTGTCGAGTAGCGCCTCAACGGCACTCACGCGGAGACGCGGAGTACGCGGAGGCGCGGAGCAAAAAGGGAGACGCCGATCGAGCCACGATCCGCGTCTCTTTCCTTTTTTCGCGCCTCCGCGTGAGAGCCCGTTTACCGCGAGGCGTTGACGCGGCGGGCGATGCGCGCGGCAAGGGCCGGCGGCATCATACGCCCGAGGACCGTCGAGACGCGGTTGGCGAAGCCGGGGGCCACGTGCGCCTTTCCCGCGTCCAGCGCCGCCAGCGCGGCATCCACCACCTCTTCCGCGCGCAGCACCCCTACCTGCCCCTCGCGCACGCGCGACCCCGCGACCGCCTGGAACCCCGTGGGCGTGGGGCCTGGTGAGACGCAGAGGATGCGGACGCCGGAGCCGCGGTTCTCCTCCACCAGCGCCTGCGTAAGCGAAAGCACGAACGCCTTGGTCGCCGCGTACACCGCCTTGAAGGGCACCGGCTGAAAGGCGGCCACGGAACCGATGTTCACGATGGCCCCGGACCCGCGCGGCCGCATTTCCACCAGCGCCAGGTGCGCCAGCTCCAGCAGCGCCGTGCAGTTGAGCACCACCATCTCGCTCTGCCGGTCCATCGGCGCCTCGTCGAAGCGGCCGTGCAGCCCGAAGCCCGCGTTGTTCACCAGCAGGTGGATGATGCGGTCGCGCCCCGCCTCTGCCCACGCGCGCGCCGCCGCGCCGGGCCGGGCCAGGTCCGCGGCGACCACAGCCGCGCGGACGCCGTGCTCCGCCTCGATTTCCCGCGCCAGCGCCGCCAATCGGTCCGCCGAGCGCGCGCAGAGCACCACGTTCATCCCCCGCGCCGCCAGCGCCCGAGCGAACGCCTCGCCAATCCCCATCGACGCGCCCGTCACCAGCGCCCAGCGGCCGCGGTACGCGAACGGCGCATCCGCGGCGGGCGGAGAGGAGGCGGGTGCCTCGCTGGATGGTGATTCGTGCTCGGTCACCCGCCATCCTCCGTCAAACGTTGTTGAACTGGAACGCCGCGATGGCGCGGATGGGCTCGGCGACGGACGGGCCGCCAGTGCAGTGGTCCTCGCAGGTATACCCCGGCGTGTCGCAGCCGCCGCAGGTGTAGCCGGTGGTGCCGCTGCCGCAGCCGTCGGTATCGCAGACGCATTCGCTCTCGAACGTCTCGTGTGCTTCTACCGTGCCGCGCGGCCTGTGCGGGGCCGACGTCGTCTCGAACGACTGGATCTCCAGCTCGTCGACGTTCAGGTGCAGCTTGCGCATGGCATCCTCCGGAAGGTGAGGTGGAATTGGGGATGGAGAAGTGGATCAAGCCTGCCTGGATCACGATCCGGCGTCAAGAGAGAGGCCTGGATCTGGATCATCCGATGATTCTCCAGATCGCGCATCAGGTGGTGCGATCCGCTTGATTCCCTGCGCCGCGGAGGCCATCGAGCGATCCACATCCCCGTCGAAAAAATGCGGATGGCCCCCTGCCGTGATTCCACCCCTCTCCCGTTCCCGACATCCCCAGTGCCGTGCCCCGCCGACCCCGCACGCCGTATCTTCCGAAACGGCACGAGAAACTCTGCTGACTCTGCTAACTCTGCGTGAGGCCTGTCTTTTTGCGGACCTGGCAGATTACCTGAAGAAACGGCACGAGAAAACTCCGTTCCCTCCGTTGACTCCGTGTGAACCCCATTCTTTGCGGATCTGGTGATGACGGATGAAAACAACGAGGACGCGGAGAAACCTCTCCACGTCCTCTTACGTTCGTCCGCGTGAAACGCTCCGGGGGCGTCCGACTAAAAGGCTACCAACACGGATCACGCTCGAACAACGTCTCGATGTCCTCCGCCGCCACGGGACGGGAGAAGAAAAAGCCTTGCCCGTACTCGCAGCGCAGCGTGCGCAGCTCGTCAAGCAGCTCGGCCGTCTCGATCCCCTCGCTCACCACGGCCACGCCCAGCGCCTGCGCCATCGCCACGATGGTGCGCACGATCTGCAGGCTTCCCGCGTCGGCGCCGCTCACGAACGATCGGTCGATCTTCAGTGCGTCCAGCGGCAGCCGGTGCAGGTAGCTGAGCGACGAGTAGCCGGTGCCGAAGTCGTCCACGTGCAGCTGCACGCCCAGCGCCTTGATGCGTCCCAGCGTGTCCATCACCGAGGTGGAGTGCTGCAGGATCACGCTTTCGGTGATCTCCAGCTCCAGCGTGCCGGGGGTGATCTGCGTCTTGACCAGGATGGCCCGGATGCGCCGCACCAGGTCCGGCTGCGAGAACTGACGGGCGGAGAGATTGACCGCCATCTTCAGCCCCTCGCCCCCCGGCCGCTCCTGCCAGCGGCGCAGCGTGCGGCACGCCTCCTCCAGCACCCACAGGCCGATGGGCAGGATGAGCCCCGTCTCCTCGGCCATGGGGATGAAGTCGTCGGGCATGATGAGGCCGCGCTCCGGGTGCTCCCAGCGGGCCAGCGCCTCGAACCCCGCGATGCGCCCCGTCTGCAGGTGCACGATGGGCTGATAGAAGACGCGCATCTCGCCACGCTCAAGAGCACGGCGCAGGTCCGTTTCCAGGTGCAGCCGCGCCATGGCCTCGGCGTGCATGGCCGGGTCGAACACGTGGTACTGCCCGTGCGACGCCGCCCGCGCGCGGATCATGGCGATGGACGCGTCGCGCAGCACATCCTCCGCGTGCTCGTACGCCGGCCCGCTGAGCACGATGCCCACGCTGGCCCCGCTGAACACCTCGCGCCCCGCCGCGCGCAGCGGCTGCGCCAGCATCTGGTGCACGCAGGTGGCCACCCGCGTGGCGTCGCCCACGCCGGACACGCCGTCCAGCAGAATGGCGAACTGGTCGCCGCCCAGGTGCGCCACCATGGCGTCGGGCGGCGCGCACTCGCGCAGCCGCGCCGCCGCGCCCGCCAGCAGCTCGTCGCCGGCGGCGCGGCCCAGGCTGTCGTGCACCAGCTGAATGCGGTCCAGTTCGATGGCCAGCACGGCGAAGCGGTCCCCGTCGCGGCGCGCGGTGTCCAGCGCCAGGTCCAGCCGGTGGTTCAGCAGTCCGCGGTTGGGGAGCTCGGTGACGGAGTCGTAGAAGGCGTTGCGCAGCAGCTCGCGCTCCAGCCGCTTGCGGTGCGTAAGGTCCTCGCAGCAGGTCACCAGCGCCACCGGCCGCCCCGCCGCGTCGCGGACGACGTCCGAGCGCAGCAGCACGGGAAAGGTCGTTCCGTCCTTGCGCACGTTCACCGTCTCGCGGCTCCAGCTGGCCACGTCGTTCATCCGCACCGCGTCCAGCGGCCGGGCGTGCTCCGCCGGCGCGAAGACGCGCGCGTGCTGGCCGATCAGCTCGTCGGGGGTGTAGCCGTGCATCCCCGCGTCGGCCGGGTTGCTGTAGAGAATGCGGCCGCGGGTGTCGGTGATGGTCACGCCCATCTGCGTGGTCTCCACCGCCTTGCGCAGCATCCGCAGGTTCACGCTGCCGCTGGCGCTGCGCGCCGCCTGGGCCAGCACCTGCCGCATGGCCGGCCCGTCCAGGTGCGACACCAGCAGCGCGGCAAAGCGGGCCAGCGACACCAGCAGCTCCACCTCCGCCGCCGTCCAGTCGCGCGGCCGCGCGTCGGCCACGCTCAGCGCGCCCGCCACCCGGCCGTCCACGTGGCGGAACGGGATTCCCGCGTACCCCACCTCGCCCAGCCACACGGCCGGGTTGCGGCGCACGGCGGGGTGTTCGCGGGCGTCGTTCAGCACCAGCGGCTCGCCGCTGCTCACGGCCACGCCGCACAGCGAGCGGGCCAGCGGCGCCTCGCGGCGCATGCGCCACGCGTCGCCGGGCTCGCCCGCGCTGAACGGACGGTCGGTGCCTACCAGGGAGATGACGGAGACGGGAACGTGCAGCAGCCGCGCGGCGAACGACGCCAGGCGCTCGAAGCCCGCTTCGGGGGTGTCGTTCTCGGCGAGCAGCGTGCCGAGCGCTGCGTCGTGCGACGCATGCAGCAGCATCACGAAAGTGCCTTGGGAACCTGGGGGGACCCGGAATCCCCGGCGTGGGCGCACGTACCGCGCGCGTCGGCCGAAAGGGATGGCAAAGGTTGGACGGGGAAGATGACGATGGAGTATAACGCGTCGTCACAATCGGCGGAATGGGAGAGGTAAACAGATTGATCAGGGCGTCCCCTCCGTACCGCTCACCGTCCCGATTCGAACTATCCGCGCGTTTTTCCAATGACCGCCGCCCGGAGTGAGCCCCCTGTGCCGCGCACCCTGTGCCGATGAAATGGCCCACCTCGCACGATCGATGCAAGAGCACGGGGTTCCGGACCGCCCTCCGGGACACAATCGCTCCACCCAAAATCCCGCGGTTCTTGGATCGTTCCCCGCAGCATCATGGATCGTCATCATGAACAGTCCGGCCCTCTCCTGCATCACTGCCGTACACCTGGTCACGCTCGGAACCCCCGCCCTGGTGCGCGACGGCACACCCATCCCCTTGCGCAAGAAAGACTTGGCGCTGCTCGCGTACCTGCGCCTGGAGGGAAAGCACGGCCACTCGCGCGGCGCGCTGTCCGGGCTGCTGTGGGGCGAAAGCCGCGAGGAGAACGCCCGCCATTCGCTCACCCAGGCGCTGGGGCGGCTGCGGAAGCACGTCGGCGAAGTGCTGGAAGTGGGACACGATCGGGTCGGATGCCGCGCCACACTTCCCTGCGACGCGGCGTCGCTGCAGCAGGCCGCCGCATCGGGGGAGGTGGATGATGGCGTGCTGGCGCTTTGCGGGGGCGAGTTCCTGGCCGGCTTTCAGCCCGGTCCCGGCGCGGAGGCGTTCGAGAGCTGGGCCGACGGCCGGCGCGCGCACCTCCGTACGGTGGCCGTGACGGCGCTGGAGCGGCTGGGCGCGGACGCGGAGTCGCGCGGCGCGTGGACCGCGGCGCTGGCGGCCGGGGAGCGCGCCACGGAGCTGGACCCCGCGTCGGAGCCGGGGCACCGCCGCGTGATGCGCGCGTGGCATGCGCAGGGGCACCGCGTGCGCGCGATACAGCACTTCGAGCGCCTGGCCGCCTGGCTGGCCGCCGAGTTCGAGACCGACCCCGAGCCCGAGACCGTCCTGCTCGCCGAGCAGCTCCGCAGCCGCGCCGCGCCCCCGCCTCGTCTCGTTCCGGCGCCCCTTGCATCCCCTCTGACGTCGAGGGAGCCGGAGCCGGACGCCCCGCGCCCTCCGTCGCGGATGGAACCGGCCGGGCATCCGATCAATCGCCCGCCGTTCCGCGGCAACCGGGTGCGCTGGGCGTGGGGGGGCGTGGCGGGGGTAACCGTGCTGCTGGCGGTGCTATGGAACAGCGGCGCGCTCCCCGGGCTGGAGCCGCTCGACCGTCACCCGTAATACCGAATTCTCCAGTTCGGTGTGCAGGATCGGCAAGGGTTCAACGCAGAGAGCGCAGAGTTCAAACAAGAGAGCGCAGAGGATACCCTTCGTCAGTCCTCTGCGCTCTCTCAATTCTTCTCTGCGCTCTCTGCGTTCAGTTTTCCTTACTGGCGGCAGGGAGCGTTGGGATCCTGCCGCGGGCCGTTGACGATGAGACGGCCCGGCCGGTTCGCCACTTCCGTCGCGATGTCGTGCAGGAACAGGGCGACCCGCGCGGAGTGGTCGTAGTCGATGTACTGCGGCTCGTCCGTCACCATGTGATAGTGCGGATGGTACCCCAGCGAGAAGTAGGTGATGGGGATGCCGAACCGCGCGTACATGAAGTGGTCGCTGCGGCAGTAGCGGTTGGCCGGGTGCCCCGTCGCGTCCCACGAGTAGTCCGGCGTCATGGGCGGCGTGCGGCGCGCGTTCAGTGCGTCGATCAGGTCGCCCAGCTCCGTGGAAAGACGCCGCGAGCCGATCATCTGGATGCCGTACGGCCCGCCGTTGCGCACCTCTTCCGCGCGGCCGTGCCCCACCATGTCCATGTTCAGCACCGCGACGATGGAGTCGCGCGGCACCGTGGGGTGCTCGCTGAAGTGCTGCGACCCCAGCAGCCCCGCCTCTTCCGCCGTGTGGCTGATGAACATGATCGAGCGCCGCGGCCGGGTCGGGTTGGCCGCCATCGCCTCGGCGATCTCCAGCAGCGCCACCGTGCCGCTGCCGTCGTCGTCCGCGCCGTTGTAGATGCTGTCCATCCGCGTGCCGTCCGCCGACAGGCTGTCGCGCAGCGCACGGATGCGCGCCCACTGCGCCGGCGTGGGCGTGCCGACGGGGTCGTTCGCCCCCTGCGGACGCATGACCGTGTTGTAGGCGATGGTGCTGTCATGGTCCACCGCGTGCTGGGCGAACCCCTCGTGGTCGTTGTGCGCGCTGATGCCCACGTACTGCCGGTTCACCGCCGGGTCGCTGCCGCGCAGGATGGCAATCACGTTGCGCGCCGGCGCGT
>DASTVC010000684.1:0-2659 GCA_035759295.1 Longimicrobium sp.
CCCACCGGGGCGCCCTGCATCCCCTCCGGCAGTACCACCTCGCGGCGGTACCAGGCGAACCCGTCGTAGTCCCCGATCTGCTCGTCCCAGGCGCCGGGAACGGAAAGGGTGCGCCACGCGCCGTCGTCCAGCGCGGGCTGCGCCCACGCCGCGTCGTCGCCCTGGCGAAAGCGCCAGGGGCCGTCCAGCGCCAGCGAGTCCGCCGTCTGCGCGGAGACGGGGGCGGCGGCAAGGAGCAGGAGCGCGAAGAGAAAGCGGGTGATCACGGGGCGGGGGGGATGCGGACCGGTTGCGAACGCGGCCAAATCTTACGTTCGAAACACCCCGCGGTCAAGGCGCGCGTGTTCGCCCGCGACTTGCACAGGCGCACCCCGCCGCGATACGTTCCGCGCCGCGCAAGACGTTTAGCCGCAACCCGTTCTCCCAGACCGCAAGGAGCACCGCCGCCATGTCCAGCCTCGCACCCTCCGGGCGTTCCGGCCCGCTCGCCAGCCTGGCGCTCATGGCCGGGCCGCGCTACGGCGAGGAGCTTCCCGTTCCGTCGCCCGTGGTCACCGTGGGGCGGGCCGCCGGGTGCGACGTGGTGGTGGACGACGACTCCGTCAGCGCGCAGCACGCCCGCCTGGAGTACGACCTGGGCGGCTGGCGCATCACCGACCTGGAATCCATCAACGGCACCGCGGTCGAGGGCGTGCGGCTGGCGCCCGGCGTGCCCACGCCGCTGCCGTACGGGGTAAAGGTGCGGCTGGGCGGCGTGCAGCTGCAGTTCCGCGAGGTGGAGCACGCCTACGTCGAGGCGGCGCGCGCCACCTACACCGCGCCCGCGGCGCCGAAGACCCTGAAGGAAGAGCGGTCCGGCGTCCGCTTCCCCGTGTGGCTGGTGCTGATGATCATCATCCTGGCCGTCACCATCGGCATCATCGTCTACATGAACGTGATCGCCCCGCCGCCGGCCGTGGGGATGGCGCCGCTGCACGAGCGGGTGGCGATGCTCCTCGCGCACGGGGCCGTGTCGCTGTGAAGCTGCGCTGGAGAGCCGTGGGCGGCACCCACGTGGGCCGCGTCCGCAAGGGCAACGAGGACGCGTTCCTGGTGGACGAGGGGCGCGGCGTGTTCCTGGTGGCGGACGGGATGGGCGGCCACGTGGCCGGCGAGATCGCCAGCGACATCGCCAAGCGGTCCGTGGGCGGTACGCTGCTGGAGGGGGTGGACCGCGGCCTGGCGGCGGACGACCTGGCGCACTCTATGGTCGATTCGTTCCGCGTGGCGGACCTGGCCATCGCCGAGCACGTGGCGGCCAATCCGGAGACGGAGGGGATGGGCACCACCGTCACCGCCATCGTCGTCTGCACCGACGGCACCTACCGGATGGGCCACATCGGCGACAGCCGCGCGTACCTGCTGCGCGACGGGCAGCTGGCGCAGATCTCCAAGGACCACACCTGGGTGCAGCGCGAGGTGGACGAGGGGCGGCTGACGCCCAGCGCCGCGCGCAAGCACCCGTACTCGCACATCCTTACCCGTGCGCTGGGCGCCGACCCCTCCGACGCGCCGGACCTGCAGGCCGGGCAGCTGCAGGCGGGCGACCTGCTGCTGCTCTGCTCGGACGGGTTGACGGGGATGGTCACCGACGCCCACCTGCAGCGCATCCTGGCGACGGACGCCACCAACGAGGCGCGCATCGAAGAGATGATCGCGCTCGCCAACAAGCGCGGCGGCCGGGACAACATCACCGCCGTCATCGTGGAGATGCTGCCGGCGGAGGAGTGATCGCCGGGCGGATCCTCACGCGAGGGTCCACCTCGATCCATCCCGCACCGGGCCTGCCTCTTGCACCCCCGCGGCAGCAGATGCGGCGCGCGGGCGCTGCCTGAAACCGATCGACCAGAGCTGCCGGAGGCCGGAGTGTCGGACCCCAACGAAAACCCCACCTGCGTGTTCTGCCGCATCATCGGCGGAGACGAGATGGTGAGCGTGATTCACGAGGACGAAGAGATCATCGCCTTCCTCGACATCCAGCCGCTGCACCCGGGGCACGTGCTGGTGATGCCCAAGGAGCACTTCAAGAACCTGTTCTACGTTCCCGAAGAGCTTGCCGCACGCACCTTCGCCGTCGCCAAGCGCATCCTTCCGGGGCTGCGCAAAGCCACGGGGTGCCGCGCCATCAACATCTTTTCGCCCAACGGGGCGGACGGCGGCCAGGACGTGTTCCACTTTCACGTGCACCTGATCCCCGTCCCGGCCGAGGCGCCGTTCCCGCTGCAGCTTCCCGACCCCGGCGCCGCCGTTCCGTCGCGCTCGCAGCTGGACGTGATGGCCACGCACGTCATTCGCTGCATCCACGACGAGGACGACGCCGCGCGCCACGAGGAGAACGCCGCCGCGGCCGAGGCATCGCAATCCGCCGAGCCGGCCGCGGTGTAGGCTCAGCCGCCTGCAGTTCACGCGGAGACGCGGAAAAACGAAGAGAGACGCGGATGAAGCCTTCATCCGCGTCTCTCTTTTTCGCCCGCGCCTCCGCGTGATTCCCTGTCCGGTGGATTGGCGGATGATACGGAATAGGGAGCACCGATAAAGCGGACGGTGTCATTCTGAGAGAGGCGCGCGCTCTGGACCTCCCAGTTGCACCCTTGCCTGTGCGCCGACCGAAGAATCTCTA
>DASTVC010000685.1:0-2289 GCA_035759295.1 Longimicrobium sp.
CTCGTGGGGGCCCGCGCTCCCCGCCCCGGCGCCCCACGCGCCGGGGCGGCCGCGCATCCATCGGCTGCCTTTCCAGCGGAGAGGCAAGACGCATATGTTTCGGCTCCGGCCACGGGGGTCCGGCGGAGGACAGCCCTCATCGTCCCCCGCCCGCTCCCACGTCCCGGCCGCGCGGGTGAAAGGCGCGCGCGGCACAGTCGCCCAGCCCCTTGATCCGCGGAGGAAAGATGCGCGCAGTCCCGACGAGAGGTGGATGGTGGGTCCCGGCGTTCCTTGCCCTGGCGCTGTGGGCGAATCCCTCTCCGTCCCAGGCGCGGCCCGCGGCGGACGAGGCATCGCTCGAGGCGCGGATGCGGGCGTTCCTCACCCCCGCGGCGAGAGCGTCGGCAGACAGCGTCGCCGCCTTCTTCCCGCGCTCCGGCGACTTCACGTGGGTTCGGACCACCCATTCCGGTGATCGCGACGTGACCGGGATCTGGCGTTTCAGGGGCGCCGACCTCCACGCGGCGCACCAGGGGCCTCTCAACGACGTCTTCACCATCAACTACCACGGGCAGACCGTCGGCTCGCTGGCGCACCAGATCCAGATCCGCGGCTCCCGCTGGCGCCGCGTGCCCGGCAACCGCTTCGTGCCGGCCGATGCGCCGGACTCGTCGCCCATCTACGTTCAGTGGCGGCGCGAAGACGGCCGCTGGGTGGTCTCGGTGATCGGGGACGAGATCTTCGGCGCAAACGCCCCCCTCCCTGCCTGGTGCTGCTGAGCCGGCCGGCGGATCCCGACCCGAAACCACGCAGCGGGTAAGCACGTACAGCGATTCGATTTACGAGTGAGGACGCCGATGCATCCGTCCCTCGCTACCCTTTCATCTTCCACGAGAACGACACCAATGCGCGCTCGACGCTGGCTTCCGCTGGTCCTGGCCCTCTCCCTGGCCGCGCCCGCCGCCGCGCAGGACGGCTGCAGTGCGACCTCGCGGTCGCCGGCCCGCCGCCGGCCCGCGGAGGTCGCGCGCGAAACGCTGCGGAGCGCCATCAAGGACTCCATCCGCACGGAGCTGTTGGACGTGGCGCGCACGGCGGGGGTGGCGCAGCCGGCGGGGATCGTGTTCGCCCAGCTGGACCGCCGCGGCGGGACGGCCAGCCGGGTGTGGTCCTTCCGTTCCAACGTGGCGGACTCGCTGTCGAGCGCGGTGATCGCGCGGCACGCGCCCCTGCTGGCCCGCTGGCCGGATCGCGACCGGCTGATGCATTTCCGGCTGGACCGGGTCGACATTCCGGATTCCATCGCCGTGGAGTGCATGCCCCGCGTTCTGAACGGGGCCGAATTCCAGGGCGAGATGACCCGCATCGTCATGAACCAGGCCGTGGTCAGCCCGCTTACGCGGCAGATCACCATGCGGGTGCGAATGCTGGTCACGCGCGACGGCGAGGTCGCGTACGCGGACCTGACTCGCCGCTCCGGGCGCGTCGGGATGGATGAAGAAGTTCTCCAGGCGGCGCAGCGCCTGCGCTTTCGGCCCGCGCGGGTGGACGAACACCCCGTGGAGGTGTGGGTGGAGCAGCCGATCGTCCTGGCGACGCCGTAACGCAGGCCGCGCCACCGCGACGTACGCATGAGTCCCGGGATTCGCCCCTTCTCCCTGCCCCGCGTGCTGATCCGCTCGCTGTTCCTCGTCGTCCTGGCCTACGCGGGGTTCGTGGGGCTGGTGTGGCTGTTCGCCGAGCGGCTGATCTTTCAGCCGCCGGCGGAACGCTACGCCCGCGCGCCGGAGATGCTCCTCATCCCCCGCCCCGGCGGCGGCAGCATCGCGGCGGTGTACCTGCGGAATCCGCACGCCGTCCATACCGTGCTGTTCAGCCACGGCAACGGCGAGGACCTGGGCACCAACCTGGAGTTCCTGGGGCGGATGCGCGACGCCGGCTTCAACGTGCTGGCGTACGACTACAGCGGCTACGGCCTGAGCACCGGCCGCGCGTCGGAGCGCGCCGCGTACGCCGACATCGACGCGGCGTACGACTACCTGACGAAGACCGCCGGCGTGCCGCCGGAGCGCATCATTGCGCACGGGCGCTCGCTGGGCGGCGCGGTCGCGGCGGACCTGGCCAGCCGCCGCCCCGTGGCCGGACTCGTGCTGGAGAGCACGTTCACCACCATCTTCCGCGTCGTCCGCGCCTACCCGCTGGTCCCCTTCGACCGCTTTCGCACCATCGACAAGATGCCGCGCATCACCGCGCCCGTGCTGGTGATCCACGGCACCGACGACCAGGTGGTTCCCTTCTGGCAGGGCC
>DASTVC010000686.1:0-6051 GCA_035759295.1 Longimicrobium sp.
GATCCACCTTGCCGTTGGGTGTCACCGGCAGCGCGGGGAGAAAGACCCACGCGGCGGGGACCATGTACTCGGGCACGCTGGCGCGCAGCCATTCGCGCAGCTCGCCCGGCGCCGGCTCGCCATCGGCGACCACGTAGGCGACCAGCCGCTTGGCGTCGCCCTCGCCGCGGGGGACGACGACGGTGTCGCGCACGGAGGCGTGCATCCGGAGGGCGGCCTCGATCTCCCCCGGCTCGATGCGGAAGCCACGGATCTTTACCTGCTGGTCGGCGCGGCCGGCGATCTCGGCGACGCCGTCGGGGCGGTAGCGGCCCAGGTCGCCGGTGCGGTAGGTGGGATCGGCTGCATCGCCCGTCCACGGGTTGGCGATGAAGCGGGACGCGCTCAGCTCGGGATCGCCCAGGTAGCCCAGGGCGATGTGCGGGCTGCGCATCCAGATCTCGCCCACCTCGCCCACGCCCGTCCGCTCGCCCGCCGCGTTGCGGATGAGCACCTGCACGTCGGGGATGCCGACCCCGACGGGAATGGTCTCCTTGGCCAGCTGCGCCAGGTCGCGCGGGACCACGAAGTGCGCGACGGCGCGCTGCGTCTCCGTCGAGCCGTAGTAGTTGATGACCTGCAGGTTGGGCGCGAGGCGGTGCATCCGACCCACGTCCGTACGCGTGAGCACGTCGCCGACGAAGAAGGCGCGGCGCAGGGAATCCACCGTGTGCTCGTCCGCCAGGCCGCCGGGAACGTCCACCAGCAGCTGGCCCATCGCGGGCGTAAGGTGCAGGACGGTGATGCCGGCGTCGCGCACCCACTCCGCCAGGTAGCCGGGCGTCCCCACCTCGTCCGGGTCCGGCGCCACGACGGCGGCGCCCAGCTGCAGCGGGGTGAACACGTCGCGGTGCAGCGGGTCGTGCGCCAGGCCCGAAAGCAGGCTGAAGCGGTCGGATGCGCCCAGCTCGAAGCGCTCCGCCAGCCACGGCGTGAAGTGCGTGAGCGAGCCGTGGCGTCCCATCACCGCCTTGGGCTTGCCCGTGGTGCCGCTGGTGAACGAGAGGTACGCCAGCGAGTCGGGGCCAAGCTCCACGGGGGTGAAGTTGGCTTCTTGGTCCGCAAATCCGGGTTCGTCCGAGGCCCCGCGCCCCCTCCGCTCGCCTAGGCTCGCACCTCCCCCAAAAAACCCTGGGGGAGGTTGATGTACGGCCGGGTTCGATGCGCTTCGGCTCGCCGCGGAGTCGGCCCCCTCCGGCTCGCTCAGGCTCGCCACCTCCCCCGAAACTGCCGGGGGAGGTTGATGTGTGTCAGCAGACTTGGCCGCTTTGTCTACAATTTCTATTTTGTCTACAAATTCACTCCCGCGGATTGCGAGCGGGATGGTGGATACGACGGATTCGCGTAGCGCGTCGGCCAGCTCGGTCGGCACCTCGCCGGCGGCTTCCAGGGGGAGGAAGCCGGTGGGGCGGGCGATGCGGACGTACTCGGCCAGGCGCGAGGGCGGATACGCGGGGTCCAGGATCAGGAAGGCGCCGCCGGCCTTCATCGTCGCGAGCAGCGCGCGGACGATGGGGGCGCTGCGGTGGCCCAGGATGGCGATGACGTCGCCGGGGCGCACGCCGTCGGCGACCAGGCGCTGCGCGACGCGGCTGGATTCGCGGTCCAGCTCGGCGTAGGTCCAGCGCTCCGACGGGTCCTCGACGGCGAGGGCGTCGGGCGTGCGCGCGGCGTGGCGGGCGAAGATCGCGGGGACGCTGCCGCGCCACTCGGCGCTGAGCGCGGCGACGGGATCGGGGAGGACGGCGGCCGCGTCGCCCGTCAGCAGCGAGTAGGCGTGGATGGGACGATTCGCATCGTCCGCCGCCTGGCGCAGCACGCCGGTCATCTGCTCCAGCATGGAGCGCACGCGCGGCGCGTCGAACAGCGCGGTATTGTAGACAAGGTGCATGACGATGCCGTCCGGCCCCTCGCCGGCGTACAGCGTCATGTCGAACTTGCTGGCCACGTCCCCCGCCCCGCCGATCGCCTGCACCTGCAGCCCGGGGAGGGAGACGTCGCCCTCCTCGAAGTTGGACAGGTTGAGCATCACCTGAAAGAGCGGCGAGTGGCTCAGCGACCGCTCTGGCGCCAGCTCTTCCAGGATGCGCTCGAAGGGGAGGTCCTGGTGCGCGTACGCCTCCAGCGTGGTCTCGCGGACGCGGCGCAGCAGCTCGCGGAAGGTGGGCTCGCCGCTCAGGTCCGTGCGCAGCGCCAGGGAGTTGAGGAAGAGGCCGATCATCCCCTCCGTCTCCGCCCGCGTGCGCCCGGCGATGGGCGTGCCGATCACCACGTCGTCCTGCCCGGCCAGGCGGCCGAAGACCACGTCCATCGCGGCCAGCAGCACCATGAACAGCGTGGATCCCTCTCGCCGCCCCAGCGCCAGCACCGCCGCCGCATCCTCCCCGCCGATCATGACGGACTCGGCGGCGCCGGCGTAGGTCTGCACGGCGGGGCGCGGGCGATCGGTCGGCAGCTCCAGCAGCGGCGGGGCACCGGCCAGCTTGCGGCGCCAGTAGCCCAGCTGTGCCTCCAGCACGTCGCCCGTCAGCCAGCCGCGCTGCCAGATGGCGAAGTCGCCGTACTGCAGCACCGGCTCCGGCAGCGGCGACGCCTCGCCGCGGGAATAGGCGGCGTAGAGGGCCGAAAGCTCGTTCCACAGCACGCCGACGGACCAGCCGTCGCTGATCACGTGGTGCAGGTTTACGATCAGGACGTGCTCGTCATCCGCCCAGCGCGCCACGGCGGCGCGGAAGAGCGGCCCGCGCTCCAGGTCGAAGGCGCGGTCGGCAACGTCGCGCATCACCGCTTCCGTGGCCGCGTCGCGCTCCGCTTCGTCCGCGATCCCCGTAAAGTCGTGCACCGGCAGGTCGACCGGACCCGCAGGCAGGATGCGCTGCACGGGCTGCTCGCCGGTGAACGGCAGCGCGGTGCGCAGCGTCTCGTGCCGGCGGACGATCTCCGTAAAGGCGCGGCGCAGGGCGTCCTCGTCCAGCGGGCCGCGCAGCAGGTAGTGGAACGGCATGTGGTAGACGGGGCTTCCCGGCTCCAGCCGGTCCACGAACCACAGCCGCTCCTGCGCAAAGGTCAGCGGCACGTCGCCGCTTCGATCGGCGGGGCGGATCGGCGGCGCCTCCACGCCGGCGTCCGCGCGCAGCAGCCGGTCCACCTCGCCCGCGAACGCGTCGAGCGCGGGGTGCTCGAAGACGGCGCGCACGGGGACCTCCACGCCCAGCGCCTCGCGGACGCGGGAGACGGCGCGCGTGGCCAGCAGCGACTGGCCGCCCAGGTCGAAGAAGCGGTCCGTGGCGCCCACGCGCTCCACGCCCAGCAGCTCCGACCAGAGCGCGGCCACCACCTGCTCCGTCTGCGTGCGCGGCGGGACGTACTCCGCGCCGGCCACGTCCGCCGACTCCGGCTCCGGCAGCGCGCGGCGGTCTGTCTTGCCGTTGCGCGTCAACGGCAGCCGCTCCATCGGCACGAACGCCGACGGCACCATGTACTCCGGCAGGTGCTCCAGCAGGTGCGCGCGCAGCTCCGCCGCGGTGACGTTGTCCGCCGCGACCGTCCACGCCACCAGCCGCCGGTCATCCCCCGTCCCGCGCGTCAGCACCACGGCCTCGCGCACGGACGGATGCTCCAGGAGGACGGACTCGATCTCGCCCAGCTCGATGCGGAAGCCGCGCACCTTCACCTGGTCGTCCGCGCGCCCCAGGAACTCCAGGGAGCCGTCCGCCAGCCGCCGCGCCAGGTCGCCGGAGCGGTACAGCCGCGCGTCCGCATCATCCGAAAACGGATCGGGGACAAAGCGTTGCGCCGTCAATTCCGGGCGATGCAGGTAGCCGCGCGCCACGCCGCCGCCGCCCACGTGCATCTCGCCCGCGAGCCCGATGGGAACCAGGCGGCCGCGGCGGTCCAGCAGGTGGACGGACAGGTCGGGGATGGGGATGCCGATGGGCGACGCCGAGCCGCCGTGCACGTCATCCACCGTGATCACGCGGTAGGTGACGTGCACCGTCGTCTCGGTGATGCCGTACATGTTGACGAGTTGCGGCCGATCGGCCCCGCGCCGGTCCACCCAGCCGCGCAGCGACGCCGGATCCAGCGCCTCGCCGCCGAAGATCACGTAGCGCAGCGCCAGGTCGGCGACATCGCCGGAAGCCGCCGCGTCGTCGTCCGCGCGGATGAGCTGGCGGAAGGCGCTGGGCGTCTGGTTGAGCACCGTGACCCGCTCGTCGCGCAGCAGCGCGTGGAAGCGCGCGGGGTCGCGGCTCACCTCGAAGGGGACGACGACCAGGCGCCCGCCGTACAGCAGCGCGCCCCAGATCTCCCAGACGGAAAAGTCGAACGCGTAGCTGTGGAAGAGCGTCCACACGTCGTCCGCGCCAAAGCCGAACCAGGGATCCGTGGCCGTCATCAGCCGCACGACGTTGGCGTGCGTCACCTGCACGCCCTTGGGCCGGCCGGTGGATCCGGAGGTGTAGATGACGTACGCCGGCGCCTCCGGCGAGACCTCGACCGGCGCGAAATCGACCGAATCGAACTGAGCCTCATCCTCATCCAGCCCCAGCGTCTCCACGCCCGGCGGAACGCGGCCGGCCGCATCTCCCGACGTGACAACGACCTGCGCGCCGGAATCCTCCAGCATGTACGCCAGCCGGTCGTCCGGATAGGCGGGGTCCAGGGGGAGATACGCGGCGCCGGCCTTGAGGATGCCCAGGATGCCGACCACCGTCTCCAGCGACCGCTCCACGCAGAGCCCGACGAGCAAGCCGGCCTCCACCCCGCGCACCCGCAGGCGATGCGCGAGCCGATTGGCGCGCGCATCCAGCTCCGCGTACGTGATCGTGCGATCCGCGTACGTGAGCGCGGGCGCGTCCGGCGTGCGCGCGGCCTGCGCGGCGAAGGCGGCGTGCAGGCTGGTGGAAACGGGGTGATGCGTGACCGCGGCGCCCATGGCGCGGACGGCTTCGCGCTCCTGGGCCGAGAGCATCTCCAGCGCGGCGATCGGCGCGTCGGGCGCGGCGAGGGCGGACTCCAGCAGGGTGGCGTAGTGGCGCACCATCCGCTCGATGGTGGAGCGCTCGAAGATGTCCGCCGCGTACTCCGCGCCCGCCCACGTGCGCGGACCATCCTGCGCCACGCCGAAGGTGAGGTCGAACTTGGTGGTGTTCATCTCCTGGTGAACGTCCTCCACCCCGCTGCTCCGCTCCTCGGCGGCGCTCCCCTGGCCGGGGTACGACACGTTCTGGATGAACAGCGCCTGCACCAGCGGCGAATAGGCCAGGGTGCGCTCCGGCGCCATCTCCTCCACCAGCCGCTCGAAGGGCAGGTCCTGGTGCTCGAAGGCGCCCATGGTGTGGGCGTGCACGCGGGCCACCAGCTCGCGGAAGGTAGGCTCGCCCGACAGGTCGCCGCGCAGCACCAGCGTGTTGGCAAAGAAGCCGATGAGCGGCTCTACCTCGCGCGTGCGCCGGCCGGCCACCGCGGTGCCCACCAGCAGGTCGTCGGTGTCGGCGTAGCGGCCCAGCAGGACCTGGAAAACGGCGAGCAGGACGACGTACGGCGTGGTCCCCGCGTCCAGGGCCAGCGCGCCGGCACGGTCGTAGGGGTTGCCCTCGAGCACCACGTTGTAGGCGGAGCCGCGCTGGGTGGCGACGGCGGGGCGCGGGCGGTCGGTGGGAAGCTCCAGCAGCGTGGGCGCGCCGGCCAGCTCGCGGCGCCACCACGCCAGCAGGCCGTCCAGCCCGGCGCCGGACAGCCGCTCGCGCTCGGCGCGCGCGTATTCGCCAAACTGCAGGGGAAGCGGCGGCAGCGGCGAGGCCAGCCCCTCGCTGAACGCCGACATCAGCTGGCCGAGCTCGCCCCAGAACACGTTCAGGCTCCACCCGTCGCTGATGATGTGGTGCATGGTCATCAGCAGGACAATGTCTTCCGGCCCCATGCGCACCAGCCGCGCCCGGAAGACGCCGCGGTCCAGCGCGAACGGCGTCATGGCCTCTTCGCTGGCCAGGCGGGCGAGCTCGGGCGCGC
>DASTVC010000687.1:0-5032 GCA_035759295.1 Longimicrobium sp.
CTACAGCACCCGGTCGTAGACGCGGTAACGCTTGTACTTGTCGGCGCCCAGCTTTTCCAGGGCGGTGCACATCTCGTGGTTGTCTTCCAGGATCCACGAGCCCTCGGCGCCCTTGTAGCCTTTGCCCACGCCGATCTGCAGCAGCCGCGTATACATGGCCGCACCCAGCCCCAGGTGCTGGTAGCCGGGCTTCAGGCCCAGCGTGAGCAGCCGCGCCGTGTCGATCTTGCGCTTGTACCACAGGAACTTGAACACGCCCAGGGGAAACAGCTTTCCGTCGGGCAGGCGCTTGAAGGCGCGGTTCAGGTCCGGGAGCGCGAGGAGAAAGCCGATCGGCTCGCCGTCCGCCTTCTCCGCCAGCAGCACCAGGTCGGGGTCCACCACCGGCTTCATCTCCTTCGCCATGTGGTCGAACTCCGCCTCCGTCATGGGCACGAAGCCCCAGTTCTGGCTCCAGGCGGCGTTGTACACCTCCTGCACCTTGGCCACCTCGGACTTCAGCTCCTTCATCCGCACGGAGCGGATGGTGACGCCCGCGCGCTGCGTAAGCCGCTCCATGGCGTTGTGCAGCCGCTCCGGGATGTTCGGCCCGATCCAGTACGCCACCAGGTCCTTGGCCTTCACCATCCCCGCCGCGTCCATCAATCCCGCGTAGTACCGCGGGTTGTGCGACATCATCACCACGGGGGGCGTGTCGAACCCGTCGATCAGCACGCCGGGCGAGCTGAACTCGTCGTTGGTGGAAAAGTTCATGGGCCCGCGCATCACGTCGCGCTCGCGGGCGCGCAGCCACTCCGCCGCCGCGTCCAGCAGCGCCGCGGCCACCCCGGCGTCGTCGACGCTCTCGAAGAAGCCGAAGAAGCCGGTGCGATCGCCGTCGTGGAACTGGTTGTACTGGTGGTTTACGACGGCGGCGATGCGGCCGACGGTCTCTCCCCCGCGCTCGGCGAGGAAGTAGGCGACGTCCGCGTGCTTGTGGAAGGGGTGCTTCTTTCGATCCAGGACCGGCTCCAGCGCCACCCGCAGCGGCGGCACCCACTGCGGGTCGCCCGCGTTCACCTTCCAGGAGAGCTCGATGAAGTCCTTCATCGACCCGCCCAGGGGGATCTCGCGGATGCGCACGTCGCGCCCGGTGGACGGGGCCGCCGGCGCCGCGCTGCTCACGCCGCGCCTCCCACGATGCCCAGCTGCCGGCCCACGCGCTGAAACGCGTCCAGCACCCGGTCCAGCTGCTCGCGGGTGTGCGTGGCCATCACCGAGGTGCGCAGGCGGCAGGCGTTCTCCGGCACGGCGGGCGGCAGCACGGGGTTGGTGAAGATCCCGGCGTCGAACAGCGCGCGCCAGAAGATGAAGGTCTTCTCCATGTCGCCCGACGAGACGGGGATGATGGGCGTCTCCGAGCCCACCGTGTCGAAGCCCAGCGAGTTCAGGCCGCCGCGGAGGTAGTCGGCGTTCTCCCACAGGCGCTGGCGGCGCTCGGGCTCCTGCTCCATCACGTCCAGGCAGGCCAGCACCGTGGCGACGGCCGAGCCCGGCATGGAGGCGCTGAAGATGAGCGGCCGCGAGTGGTGCTTCAGGTAGTGGATCACGTCCTCCGGCCCCGCCACGGCGCCGCCGATGGAGGCGAACGACTTGGAGAAGGTGATCATCGTGAGATCCACGCGGTCCTGCAGGCCATAGTGCTCGGCCGTGCCGCCGCCGTTGCGGCCCAGGACGCCCACGGAGTGCGCGTCGTCCACCAGCAGGCGGGCGCCGTACTCTTCCTTGATCTCCACCAGGGTGGGCAGGTCGACGATGTTGCCTTCCATGCTGAACACGCCGTCCGTGGCGATCAGCACGCCGTTGGCGTCGCGGTTGCGCTCCAGCAGGCGGCGCAGCGCGCCCATGTCGCCGTGCTGGTAGCGCGCCAGCTCGCCGGCGGCCAGCTGCGCGCCGTCCAGCAGGCAGGCGTGGTTCAGCCGGTCCTGCACCACCACGGCGCCGCGCGTAACCAGCCCGCCGATGATCCCCAGGTTGGTCTGGTAGCCGGTGCTGAACACCAGCGCCGCCTCGGCGCCCATCAGCGCGGCGAGGCGGTTCTCCAGCTGCTCGTGCAGGTCCAGCGTGCCGTTCAGAAAGCGGCTGCCGGTGTTGCCGGTGCCGTAGCGGAACAGCGCGTCGCGGGCCTTCTCCAGCACGTAGGGGTGATGGGTAAGGCCCAGGTAGTTGTTGCTGCCCACCATGATCTTGGTCTCGCCGCGAATCACCACCTCGGTGTCGTGGCTGGCCTCGATGGGCTGAAAGTACGGGTACAGGCCGCGGTCCATCATCTCGCGCGCCGCGGTAAAGCGGCGGCACTTGTCGAACAGGTCCACGGTCTTCCGCACGGTTTCCTCGATTGTCGCCATCAAACCCATCCGTGTTCCTGGTACCAGCGGGCGGTGCGGGCTATGCCCTCCGCCAGCGGGGTGGCCGTGCCCGGGGGCAGCAGCGCGTCCAATCCGTTCAGGTCGCACAACCACGCGGGGGCCAGCATTTCTTCGGCCTTTTCGCGGTTGAACACCCCCAGCCCCCCGAACCATCCGGCCACCGTTCCCGCCCCGCGGACGAGCGCCGGCGGCAGCGGCACGCGGACGGGCCTGGTCCCCAGCGCCGCGGCGATGTGTCCCACCACGTCGGCCCACGGGTGCTCCACCGGCTCGGCGACGGCGTACGTGCCCAGGGGCGCGTCCGCGGCGGCCTGCACGGCGGCGGCCAGGTCTTCCACGAACACCATGTGCGTGCGCAGGCCGGGCCCCGCGGGCGCGGGGGCAAGGCGGCGCTTCACAAGGCGAAAGTAGGGGAGAAGGGCCTGGTCGCCGGGTCCGTACACCGGCGGCGCGCGCAGGATGACGGTTTCGATCCCGTCCCGCGCCGCGTCGCGCACCGCGTCTTCGCCCAGCAGCTTGGTGCGCCCGTACGCGGTAAGCGGCTCGGGGGTTTCGTCCGTGCCGCGCGGGCGGCCGTGGCGCGCCGGGCCGCAGGCGGCGTACGAGCTCAGGTACACCAGCCGCCGGGGCCGCGCGCGGGCAGACAGTACCCCGCGCACGACGTTGCGCGTTCCCTCGGCATTGGCCCGGATGAAGGGCGCTTCGCCGCGCGCGATGGTGAGCGCGGCCAGGTGGAACACGGTGTCGGCGCCTTCAGCGCCTTCGCGGATGGCATCCACCGCGTCCAGGTCGCCCACGACCCGCTCGGCCCCCACCTCGTCCAGCAGGCGGGTGTCGCTGGTGGCCCGCACCAGGGCGCGCACCTTCCACCCCGCCGCGGCCAGCCGCCGGACCAGGTGCCCGCCGACAAAGCCGGTGGCCCCGGTGATCAGTGCGGTTCGGCTCATGGACTGTGCAGCAAGATGCACGGCAGTGGACGAAAACGCAACGATCCGCGGCCCCTTTCCGGCGCCCGGCAACGAAAAGGAGGACCCGGCGAGGCCGCCTGATCCTCCGTGCGCGCGTATCCCGCTCCGGCGCCCGTCTCCGGGACTGCCCGGTAGCCCGCAAACCTAGCCCTGATGCGGGGTTGTGTCAACCCGGACAGAGCTTGTGGGACGGGCGTTCGTTCGGAAAAACGGCAGGGGACAGGGAACAGGTTACAGGGAACAGGGGCCGCCCCGGCGGGCATCGCGCTGCGTCCGCGGGGCGCCCCCCTCTCCCGGCCTCTCCCCCATGAACAGCATGGGGGAGAGGTGACGCGGCCCGAAGGCCCGAGCCGTCATTCCAAGCTGTCCGGAGCAGGGGCGATCGATGGGAAGTGAATCAGCTTCGGTCGACGGCGCGGATGACGGGATATCCGTCGACTGTCATCAGATGGTACGAGCGCTGGCCGGCCAGTGCCGTGCGCGCAGACCAGAACGGAAGGCGGTGCGTGTAAAGGTATTGCCCGCTCCGTGCGTCGTAGACGTCCTCGATTCGCCCGGCGTCGGCCGACGTGCCGCCAAAGGGCACGATCAGGTGGTCCGCTACCACGAATGCGCCCCGGGCAGCCGACTGCTCCTTCGGCAGACGTTGCATCGGACGCCCGTGCAACTCCGTCATTTCCGGGACCGGCAGTTCCATCGATTCCACGTACGCGTGCGGCGGTCCGAACCGGTCCGCTTCCAGGCGCGCGAACCCACGCCCCAGGGCGAGGGCCAGCACGCAGCCCTTGCCGTCCGGAAGCGCGGCGGCCTCAGACTGCACCGCCAGCGCCGACACATGATGGAGGTCTGGCCAGGGCAGGCGGAATCGCTGGACGATGGCACCGCTCCGGGCGATCCGCACGACGGGAAACTCTCCGGTGGTCAAAAGCGAAACAACGATGCTGGAATCGGCCTGTGGGCAAAGCGAAAGGGGATGGCCGATCCCGCGCAGTGGCACGGTGCCGCGGAACTCGCCCTGGCGGCTAAGGACCGTGATGCGGTTGTTCGTGGGATCGGCAACAATGACCTCGTCCAGCGGCGACAGCGCAAGGGCAGATGGTGCGCGGAATTCGCGCGGCCCGCTTCCCGCGCCGCCGGCCGTCCACGCGGTCGAGCCGTCGGCGGCAAACAGCGCGACCACGCGGCTCCCGGCCGGGTCCAGCGCATACACGTGCCGCGCATCGGCGACGAGCGAGACCGGCGCCAGGAGCGTGGTGTCGGACTCGGTCCCCCCTCGAGTCCATGCGGTCCGCGCCTGCACATCGCGGAAGCTCCGCTCCGTGGGTGGACCGTCAGCCTGGTCACCGCCGGAGCGAGGGCCGCAACCCGTACACACGAGCAGCGCACCCACGGCACAGGCACTGAAACCGGGCTTCGTCATGAGCGGGGAAGCTGCGGGTCGGGGTCGGGCCGTTGGGCGAGCGCGCCGAGTATTCGGGAAAGCCGGTGGATGTCCTGGGGCGACGTGGGCGGCGACGTAGCGAACACGATCCGCCCATGGGCGTCTACCAGCAACAGGTATGGCGTCGAATCATAGCCGAGTGCATGGATTCGCCTGGCTGTTCTGGCGTCCTTGCGGAGCGGCAGCGTGATTCCGGACGCGGACAGGCGTGAGCG
>DASTVC010000688.1:0-3882 GCA_035759295.1 Longimicrobium sp.
TGCTGGTCGTCCAGGCCGCGGCGGCGGGGCGCGGAGCCGTCAGCGGAGGCGCGAACGGCGGGCGCTTCGCCTCGTGGGACGCGTGGGAGCACCTGGCGCGCGCGGCGGCCATCGCGTACGGCGCCTACGTCGCGCTGGCGAACCGCGTGGGCGTCGAGGGCCCGCTCTGCTTCGCGGGCGGATCGATGATCATCGCCCCCGACGGCGCCGTGCTGGCAAGGGCGGACGATCTGCGCGAGGACCGCATCGACGCCGAGTTGTCGCTGGATGCCGTGGCCGCGGCGCGCCGTCCCTACGCCCACGCCCGCGACGACGACCCGCGCCTGGTCGCCCGCGAGATCGCGCGCATGCTGGGGGATGGATGACGGGCGCGCGCAACGCGGACCGGATCGCGGAGATCATCGGCGCCGTGGTACGGCAGGCGCTGGCGGACCGCGGCGTCAGCCGCATCGCGCTGCTGGACGACGGCGGCCCGGAGGCGGTACTGGCCGGCCTTATCCTGCGAAACGCGCTTGGCCCCGAGGCCGTGATCTCGGTCGATGTATTCGGCGGCGATCCCGCACTGCTGGGGCATCAGTCCAGAGTAGACCGCCGGCGCGTAAACGAGGAGGTGCGGCGGATGCGGGCGCGGTTGCTGGATGACGTGCTCCCCGCACACCCTGCGAACAAAACGGCGCTTCTGCTCGGTGGAGCAATGCCGCCGGAGCCGCTCTTGCCGCTGGGCGACCTGTGGGCGTCGGAGGTCATCGCCATCCACGATGGGTGGTCCGCATCGGACGAGGTCGAAGACCTGGTCTGGGAAGCCGGTGGTATCGACGTGATGGACGGTGCGTTGCGGCGGCTGATCGAGGGTCGCGACGCGTCGGCGCTGGACGCGCTGCCGGCGGAGGTCGCGGCGCGGGTGCGGACGATGCTGGCGGCGGGGAGCGCGGCGCGGCGGTATCCGTGCATCGTCCCCAAGCTGGGCGGAAGGACGCTTTTTGCGGATCTCTACGAATGAGTCTCAACTTCATCAGCATAGAAGGACCCGTGGGCAACGCACCGCTTCTCCTCATCCAGGTCCCCGTCCAGAGCGGCTTCGAGCGCGCGGTGGACGTGGCCGCCGACGTGGCGACCATCATCATCGCCCTGGCCATCATCGTCATCGGGGTGGTGGCCATCTTCGCCGCGCTGAAGGTGCGGGGGATGATCAAGCGCATCCGCGGCGACTTCGACCCCGCCATCCGCAACCTGACGGCCGCCAGCGAGCAGGCGAAGGCCATCAGCGGGACGCTGCGCAAGAACGTGGACGAGCTGAGCGGCACCGTCTCGCAGACGAACCAGAAGGTGCTGCGCGCCACCGAAGCCGCCGAGACGCGGCTGGCGGAGCTGAACGCGCTGCTGACGGTGGTGCAGCGCGAGGCGGAGGACGTTTTCGTGCGCACGGCGTCCGCGGTCCGGGGCGTGCAGGTAGGGGCGGGCGCGCTGCGGGGGATTGCCCGGCGGCGGGGGGACGAGGACTACGACGGGGAGCTGGACGACCTGCTGGACGACGACACGATGGACGGGGACGAGGAAGATCCTCAGATCCACGTGACCCGGACGCGCCGCACCGGCCGCGACATCTTCGACTGACCGACGCACCGACGGGGGCACACCGATGGCCCGACACGACACCAACGACTTTCTTACCGCGTTCGCCATCGGCGCGGCGCTGGGCGTGGGCGCCACGCTGCTGCTGCGCCCGGAAAAGCCCAACCCACGCAAGCAGCTGCAGAAGCGGCTCAAGCCCCACGTCCGCAAGCTGCGCAAGGGCGCGGTAAAGGCGCGCAGGTCCGGCCGCATCGCCCCCCGCCCCTTTGCCGCCGAGGGGATGGAGGACGACGCCATCCGCGCCGGCCGCGAGTTGCTGGCCGAGTTCCGCGGCGAGGTGCAGCGCATTCTGGACGAGGCCCGCGGCGAGCTGCGCGACCTGTCCGCCGAGCGTGCGCGCCGCCCGTTCGACGGCGGCGCCGACCTGGAGGGCTGAAGCGCGTGCTCATCGCCGTCTGCCTGGCCGTCGCCGCCGTTTTCCTGCTCCCGGAGCAGGCGTGGGCGTGGGGCCCGGCCACGCACGTCTACCTGGGCTCGGCGCTGCTGGACTCGCTGCACCTGGTGCCCGAGGCGGTGCGCGCGCTGGTGGCCGCCCACCCGTTCGACTTTCTGTACGGCAACCTGGCCGCGGACATCTCCCTCGCCAAGAAGTACGTCCCCGAGGGGCGCCACTGCCACAACTGGCACATCGGCGAGGAAATCCACAGCCGCGCTCCCAACGACCGGCTCAAGAGCATGTCGCTGGGCTACCTGTGCCACCTGGCCGCCGACACCATCGCCCACAACTACTTCGTCCCGCGGCAGCTGGTGCTCACCTCGTCCACGTCGGGGGTGGGGCACTCGTACTGGGAGGCGCGCATGGACACGCACCTGGACGAGCGCTACCGGCGGCTGGCGCGGCACGTGGTGATGGAGCACGACCACAGCGAGGCCGACGCGCTGTTCGACCAGGTGCTCAGCAACACGCTGTTCACCTTCCGGACGAACCGGCGCATCTTCCGGGGGATGATCCGGTTCCAGGACAGCGAGCGCTGGCAGTCGGTGTTCGGCACCATGGTGGCGCGCTCGCGGTGGGACCTGTCCGACGACGCCGTGGTGGGCTATCTGGAGCGCTCGTTCGACTACGTGGTCGACTACCTGGACCGCCGCGGCGAGGCCATCTGCGCGGAGCTGGACCCCATCGGCGACCGGCACTTGGCCATGAGCAAGCAGGTGCGGCGGATGGCGATGCAGGACGGCGCCGCGCAGAACCCCGCGCTGCTGCACGAGATGGCGGACAACTTCTTTCCGCTCCCCGAGATCCCCTTCGGCCACCTGCGCGCCCTGCCGGAGGACTCGCGCCACCACCTGCCGGCAAGCGTGGGCGCGGGCTGAGCGGCGCCACCGCGTCCTTTTGTCGGGCGATGCGATTCACATAGGGGTGTCCGGGGCGGTGGCGTGTCCATTCCGGTGCCGGCCGCGCGGCGTTCGTCACGCCCGCAGTACCGTTCGTCACGGTTACGTTGCGGAGGACGTTCCGCCGAAGCAGGTTTCGGAAAACGTCTGGCGCGTGGCCTGTACCGATCCCGATCGGCCACGCGTTCTCGGGCCAGCCCAGCCGCCCGCCGGGCCGCCGCTGGCGGGTGGTTTGCGGGGCCGGATCTCGCAGATTCACCGCCGGAAACCGCCGCACCAGGAGGACCCCGATGACGCTCCGCCGCTTTGCCGCCCCCGCCCTTGCCGTCCTGGTCGCGCTCGGCGCGTCGGGGTGCGCGGGGATCAGCCTGAACACCGGGTGCGGACTGGCCTCCGCCGACCCCATGTCCGACGGCGCCAGCCGCCTGAACCGCGGCTTTCAGATGCACCAGGCCCGCGCCCAGCACCAGGCGTATCAGCACAAGGCGATGATGGTGGGCACGCGGTTCAGCCGCGGCAGCATCCGCAAGCCGGGCTCGCTCCCCATGACGCAGACCAGCTCGTCGCCGCTCTGCTTCCGCTGATCGGCCGCTGACGGAATCCGGATGACGCAGAAGGCCGGCGGCTCCTCGCGAGCCGCCGGCCTCATTTTGCATCCAGGGCTGCCGGCGCTTTACTCATTCACCCGCGGCCATTACCGTTCGCTCCCGCCGCGCTCCCCGCGGCCCTGCCGGTGATCTGCCTCCCCGTGTTCGTTTGACGATCCCATCCCCCGCCGCGCCGGTGCATTCGCATCCCCGGGCTGGCCGCTCCGGCGGCTGGCGTGCGTGGGTGCTGGGCCGCCTTTCGCGGCGCACGAGCTCGGGACGGCTCATCCCCGAAGTCGAGGGCCTGCGCTTTGTGGCGATCGCGCTG
>DASTVC010000689.1:0-4266 GCA_035759295.1 Longimicrobium sp.
CGGCGGGCGCCGGCGACGTGGCGAGGACGGGAAGATGGCCAAAGCCGGAGGCGGGGAGCGGCGCCGGGCCCGCGCTGACCGGGCACACGCCGTCCACGCAGGTGCACGCGTCGTGGCCGTCGTGCTCCGCCGGGGCGGCGGGCGCGGAATGGTGCTCCGCGTGTCCCTCGTGCGCCGCGGCGGGTGCGTCCACCGCGGGCGAGACGACCGTCGACGGCGCTCCGATGGCCGCGTGGTGCGGACACGGGTGCGCGCCGAACGCGTCCCCCGCTCCGGAGAGCAGGAAGAGCGCGGCGGCCAGCAGGGCCGTCAGTCGGTCGCGCAGCGGTCGGTTCACGGGGAGCAAGCTAAGGGTCGGGTGTTCGACATCCAATACGCGCGTTCCGTGCGCGAGCGTCCATCGGAGAACATCCGCCACCCGCTACGGGAAAATTCCCCACATCCGCCTCGTCCGGACGGTACTTCGGCGGGCGGCGGAGCGTCTCGCCGCGCTACAGCGGGTGTCCCGTGCGGAGACGGCGAAGGATGATGTGCGGGGTTCTGCGCGAAGAGGCGGGGAATCGCTCCCCGCCTCTCCGCCGGTCCACCGAACCGTCGACCGCGGGCTACCTGGTCGGACGGTTCTCGTCGTCGATGGCGTCCTCGGCCGTCTTCATCGCACCGCCTGTCTTGCCGGTGCGGGGCGGGATGGTAATCGAGATCTGGCCGACGTTGTTGGTGTAGCTGCCCTCGAAGAAGTTGTGGCACAGGTTGGTGGCCGGGTCGCGCACCGGGCAGGGCTGGCCGGCCGCGGGGGCGAACGCCGGGTTCACCGTGATGCGCAGGATGTAGTTGCCGGGCGGCACCGGCTCGCGCTCGTCGTCGAGCACGAAGTACTGTCCCGCCAGCGCCTTGACGTACGTGTCGCTGTAGCCCACCGAGATGCCCTGGTTGCCCGGGCTGGTCGGCGTGCCGCAGTTGTAGTACACGCGCTCCCTGGGCTGCCCGTTGTCGTTGGAGAAGGGCGTCGTGTCGATCATGCAGAAGCCGCGCTTGCGGGCCTTGACCGCCGTGCCCAGCTGGCCGTTGGCGCCCACCGGGAACAGCTCGTACCTCGCGTAGTTCTGGAAGTGGAAGTGGCCGTGGCAGCCGTCCAGAATGTACAGGCCGTCGCTGTCGCTGTAGTCGCCGTCGCCGTTGGGGTCGATGTGCCTGATCGGGTCGCCGATCGCCACGTCCGCATCACCGATGTTCGGCGTCTCGACCGTGAAGCGAAGCGTGCGGCGGTTGCCCGGGGGCACGTCGCCTTCCAGCACGCTGCACAGCGTGGCCGGCAGGTATTCGTCCATCACCACCCACGACGACGCCAGGCGCGCGGCGTCCACCACCAGGTCGGGCGTGCCCACAAGGTCGGGAACGCCCAGGCCTTCCTGCGCCCGGTCCGGGGCCGAGATGCTCTGCTGAACCGATTCACACGCCGCGACGGCGAGCGCCGCCACGGCGAGCATGCCAGCCGGCTTGATCCACTTCCGCATGTCGAATGCTCCTGAAGGGGGGTGATCCGCGCACGGCGAGAAGGGGGAGGTGCCGGGCGCAAAGGGGAGGACCCAGTACCGGCCCCGGCGGAACGCGTCCGCCGGGGCCGGCGACTGCGTTACTTGCCGTTGGCCTTGCCCTCGGGGTGGTGGTAGGCGTCGAGCTCCTCCTTGAACTGCCCGGCCCCCGGCCCGTAGCCGGTGCGGCCCACGCGGTCCGGCACCTCGATCAGCACTTCACCCACGTTGTTGTCATACCGCTGCTCGCGGAACATGTGGCACAGGCCCTTCGAGTCCTTGACGGGGCACACCTGGCCGGCCGTCTGCGCGAACGGCGGGTTGGCCGTGATGCGGATGATGTAGCGCCCGGGCGGCACCGGCTCGTTGGGATCGGAGAGCAGGAACAGCTGCCCCGGGAGCTGCTTGACATACTCGTCGCCGAACCCGGTGCTGATGCCCTGGTTGCCGTGGATGGTCAGGTTGCCGCAGTTCATGTAGTAGCGCGCCTTGGGGGCGGTGCCGTCCTGCGCCCAGGGCGTGGTGTCGAGCATGCAGAAGCCGCGCTTGCGGGCCTGCACCGAGTTGCCCAGCGAGCCGTCCGCGTTCACGCGGATGATCTCGTACGTGGCGTAGTTGCGGAAGTGGAAGTGCGCGTGGCAGCTGGCGAACTCGAACAGCCCGTCCTGGTCGCTGTAGTTGCCGTCGCCGTTGGGGTCCATGTGCGCGAGCGGGTCACCCACGTACAGGTCGGCGTCGCCGACGTTGTTCACCAGCACCGAGAAGCGCAGCGAGCGCTGCGTGCCGGTGGGGATGTTGCCCTCTTCAACGCTGCACTGCCCCTGGACGAAATCCTCCTCGCGAACCACCCACGAGCTGGCGATGGTGCGGGTGTCCACCACCAGGTCGGGCGTGCCCACCAGGTCCTGCGAGGCCGCCTGCGACGCCCGCTCAGGCGCCGAGAGGCCGCCGACGCCCTTTTCGCACGCCGCCGCCGTACCCACCATCAACAGCGCCGCGGCGCCCCATCCGAAAACCGAGAGTCTGCGCATCCGTCGTCTCCACAAGGAGGGGTGAAAAACGGGGAACCGTGTCCCCGGGGGGTGCCCGCGGCGGGGGCCGCGGACGCATGAACTACTATGGTGCAGCCCGGGCGCATTCCGGTGCACGCCAGGCACCGCGAATTGCGCTCTTTTTGGCGGATTGCATTAGTCCGCTGGATTCACCGGCGGACCGGTACGGCAAACGACGCTACGGTGCCGCGGTCCTGCGTGCGGCTGGGAAGTACTGGTGCTACCTGCTGGTTATCCGCGAAGCTTCAGGTACTGCAGTGGAGTTCGGCGGAGGGTGCTACCCGGCCCGGTGCTCTTTCGTCGCGACCGGGGCGGCCGAAACAGTGCGGGAATGGCAAGTCTTAGTACAAAACCTGTGCCACACAGATGTAGCAGATCGAATGCGCCATTGCAGCGTGCTGCACCGTTCAGAAAGGGACGGCAGATGCACTGGACAATTTGTACGCCGCGCCTGGTGGGAACGGATTTCATCAGCGCTCGTACGGAAGAGATGCAGGCCATCGTCTCCGCGCACAGTTTTCCGTAGAAAGAAAAATGTCGTCAGTTGAAACGGATAAGCCGGGTGTTCTCTGACCCACATCGGGACGATGCTGTCCCATCCCAGGTCACCCGAGCACCCGATCCGCTGCTCGTTCCGCTGGTCCTGATCCCCGGTAAAGGGACGGGCGCACGGCCGAATCGGCCGTGCGCCCGTCCCCCATCGTTCGAAGCATCCCCGCGCGGCTCGCCACGCGCGCGCGCCCTTCATCCCACGGGCGTTACTGGTCGATGCCCAGCTGGTGCAGAATGAAGGCGTAGCGGAACGCCATCTCGCGCAGCGCGTCGTAGCGCCCCGAGGCGCCGCCGTGGCCCGCCCCCATGTTGGTGCGCAGGATGAGGACGTTGTCGTCCGTCTTCATGGTGCGCAGCCGGGCCACCCACTTGGCCGGCTCCCAGAACGCCACGCGCGGGTCGTTGAGCCCCGCGGTCACCAGCATGGCGGGGTACGCCTTGCGCTGCACGTTGTCGTACGGCGAGTAGGAGAGCATGTAGCGGTACTCGGCCTCGTTGGCGGGGTTGCCCCACTGCTCCCACTCCCCCGCGGTGAGCGGAATGCTGGCGTCGGCCATGGTGTTGATGACGTCGACGAACGGCACGTCGGCGACCACGGCTTTGAACAGCTCCGGGCGCAGGTTCACCACCACGCCCATCAGCAGGCCGCCGGCGCTGCCGCCGCGGATGGCCAGCCGCTCGCTGCTGGTGTACCGCTCGCGCACCAGGTGCTCGGCCGCGGCGATGAAGTCGGTGAAGGTGTTGCGCTTGTTGAGCATCTTGCCCTGGTCGTACCAGGCGCGCCCCATCTCCTGCCCGCCGCGGATGTGCGCGATGGCGAACACCACGCCCCGGTCCAGCAGGCTCAGGTTGGCGGACGAGAAGGTGGGGTCCGTGCTGCTGCCGTACGAGCCGTACGCGTACAGCAGCATGGGCCGCGACCCGTCGCGCACCATGGGCTTGCGGTACACGAGCGACACGGGGACCAGGGTGCCGTCGCCGGCGCGGGCCCAGGTGCGCTCCGTGGCGTAGCGCGCGGGGTCGTAGCCGGGGACCTCCGTGGCCTTCTTCAGCTCGCGGCGGCGCGTGCCCAGGTCGAAGTCGTACACGGCCGGCGGCGTGACCATCGAGGTGTAGGTGAAGCGCAGCAC